>JBHEKV010000223.1:0-15768 GCA_041859235.1 Ignavibacteria bacterium
GGGAATGTAACCGAAAATATTCTAAGGACTTTTTACGTTCGACTCCGCTGGAGTCGTTTTATTTTATTTGCATTTTACTATAAACGTTTGACTCCTACGGGGTCAATATGGAATTTTTACCAATTAATCCTATACAAAAATTAACTGTCCGTCTGGTACTCACGGTGACTTAACATAGAATATTGCGGGAGGTTTCTGACCGCGTAGCGGTTACACATTTATTGTAGCCGTCATGGCTTGCCTGACGGCTTATTGTTAGCCGATTTTTAATGTCTCAACTTTCCGGGACGTCTTGACCCACTACACGCGTCATTCCATTTTTTTAATCATATCATTTCACCATTTTTGCATATATGGCAACAGAAAACTGGCAAACACTCGTTAAAGAAAAGCAGTTCAACGATCTTCTTATCGGGTGGAATTCCAAAATCAACCTCGTTTCCCGGAAAAAACCTAATGTACTTGATCTTATCGAGGACTCAAGGCTATTTTTCCATGGCATTGATTTCAAACCGGGGCTGAATATTTTAGATCTTGGTACCGGCGGGGGATTTCCGGGTATAGTAATCGCAATTCACCACCCTGAAGTGAACCTGGTGCTGGTTGATTCTATACAAAAAAAGATAAGCGTAGTTTCGGATATCATTAAACGGTTAGAGCTCACAAACACAGCCGCAGTATGCGGCAGGGCTGAAGCCCTTGTTGCGGGCGGATTTATGAACGGTAAAATGAAGAATCATTATGACTACGTTGTATCACGCTCAGTTGCCGTGCTGCAGGATCTTTGCGCATGGTCAAAAAGCCTTATCAAACCCGGCGGAAAACTTGTGACACTAAAAGGCGGGGATATACAGGGTGAACTTAACAAAACGCGTTCATTACCATACGTTAAGAATATTCACAGGAAGGTTTTTGAAGACAGGATATTAGTTACAGTAGATTTTATTTGATAAATCCTTTCGGAAATTTCGATTTAATTCCCCTCTTGAGAGGGGTGTCACGCCAAAGGCGTGACGGGGTGTGTAATAATTATTGTGTCAGCCAGATTAAAGGCTTAAATTATTCCTTAAGATATGCAGCAACACATTAACCATTTTACTGTTACTTTCTTTTGAACGATCAAAAGAAAGTAACCAAAGAAAAATCGCCCGCTCCTGAAAATTTCCTAAAATCTGTTTTGCTTTACAGAAAAAAAAACTTCCTCCGCAAAAGCGTTTTAAGTCCTTTGGCTCGTCACGCTTGATTTGCACCATAGGTGCGATTTGCGTGACTCAAACAGTTTTTCCTGTGTTGTATCTGCAAATCAGATTTCTTAACGGAAATTTTCAAAGGCGGGCCTAAATCAAAGATAACTCAGGGGAAAATACCACTACTTAAGGTCTGTACAAAACATTATTAGCATTCCAGTATTCTTTGGAAGATATATAATTTTCTTTGATAAGTTTGTTCCTTGAATCATATGCCTTCATATACACTATCTCATCCTTTGCGTCATTCATTTGTACGTTACCGTCAACTTCATCTAAAACCTCAAACTTAGCATGCAGCAGATTCATTTTCTTAATTTCATATTCCACAATTGCAAGATCTTCAAACTCATCATCACCCTTCAGCTCCCCGTTTTTATCCAGGGTTCTGTATCTGTTAAGCCACCCGTTTGTAAATTCAAAATATAAATAGACTATTCCGCAGTGAAAAGCACGAAGTTCATCTTTATCGTTTACATGGAATTTTAATATATTGCCCGCGGAATTTTTAATGTTTATTTCGCCATCGGAAGCTTTGCTGATCACTGAACCCGTTGTATCAAATTCCTTAACTGTAAGTGCGTATTTCAAATACACGCCGTTATCACCCGAAAAAGCTTCGTTTGATATCGCAGCCATTAACATTAATAAAAAAAATATATATTTTGGGTAATTACCCATTTTAATTAGCGATTATGTTATGTATGATCTATCCCGCCGGATGCAATTACAGTGATCTTCTTTACTGAATTTTTAAACAGATCCTGATTTTTGATCCTTACCGGGTCATTTTTAAACCTAAAATAATCTTCTTTTGTTTCAAATGATACTATGTGTACTTCATACGGCAGCTCACCTTTGTTTGGCTTAGGATAAACAAAGTTATCTTTTGCGGGCCTTATCCTGAGCTCAAGCTTCCCGTTGTATTTTTCAAGCAAAGGGAGTACAATTGATTCGTACTCAAGAAAATCTTTCGCGCCGCCATCATTCAGATATATAAGCTGTGTAATTGTAAGTTTATTCAAATAGAATATTTGTTATAATGGATGAACCGGAATAAAGGAAAACTGATCTTTCTATAAAATCTCAATACCTTCGTTGATTATTTCCTCCAAAAAACCGCTTTCATCTTTACCTTTTTCAAATACCAAAGGTTCAATTCGGTTATCAATTTGTGATCTGAGCTTCCATGCCAGGGGAATTGTTGAAAAATAATCACCCTTCAGTTTATTCACAATAATAGCTACATCAATATCACTATCTTCGCCGGCGGTACCTTTTAAATAAGACCCGTAAAGAAAAACCCTGTCAACATCAAAGTGATCTGTTAACAGTTTTTTATAATTTCTTATTTTTTCTATAACTTCATCTTTACCCATTTGATCAACTCTATTGAATTATTTATTAAGGAGGCGCACTTTTCTTTACTCAGGCTCTTCAGCAGTTCTTTTTTGTGAGAGGGATACCGCGCTTCTATATTTAACGGTTCTATTTCATTCAGGAATATGATCTGTTCATTTGAAAGAATATTATCTAACCCGCACTTTTCTGCCAAATATGAAAGGCTGTGGGTATAAGGCGGCGGCGTTTCGTTAAAGGAAGAAAAATATGCTTTCAAAATCTTTTCGATAGCCTGGTGACACATAAATCCAACATACAGATATCTGCCGCTATCAAGCATTGCTGAAGCCGTTTCAATATCATAATCGGATAGTTCAACCCAATATTTAGACTTATCTTTCATACCGCAATATGCGAATTATGGATTTATTATGCAATAAACTGCTTACATCCCCGCGGAAGTGCCGCCGGACTGCTTCCAGCTTTTGAGTTTGCTGAACAGTGATTTTCTTACAATATGTGACTGCCTGCTCATAGCATTTATGCGGTTTATGAACTTGAGCGTAACCCAGCCCAGCACTCCCATTGCCGCAATAAATATGCCGTATGAAAGTTTCCAGTCCATACCATCTGTCATCATACTGTATTCGCTCATTCCGCCTATGCTTGCAAGCAGGTTTAGCGGCAGGAAAATTATATTTATCATTGTAAGGTTCTTTATCAGCACGTTCATGTTATTGTTTATAATATTTCCGCGCGCATCCATAAGACCCGATAGCACCGATGAATAAATTTCCGCCTGCTTCAGGCACTGGTTATTTTCAATTATGATATCTTCAAGCTGCTCAAAGCGGTCATCATTGCCGGGGAAAGCATCGCCTGAATGCTTTTCGAAATAATTGCGCAGCTTTATAAGTACTGTCAGGTTCGAGCTTATTGCGTTAATGTAGTATATCAGGCTCTCGCTCAGGTTGAACATCTGTATAAGGTATTCGTTTTCCATCGAGGCGTTTAGCTTAATCTGTATTTCCCGTGAAATTATTTTCATTGCCTTAATGTGATCAAGGTAATGGCGTATGGAGTTATACAGGAACTTAATTATTATATCCATTAACGAACTGAACTGCAGGCTGTGCTTCTGGTCAAACAGCGATACATCCTCAGGCAGCACAACAACCAGCTTATCTTTGAAAAGGAAAAGACCTATTGAGGATACACCGAAGAGAAAATTATCTGAGCTTAAATAATTTTTAGGCCGCTTCCAGATGATAAAAATATTATCATCTTCAAATTCTATACGCGATATTTCGTCAGGGTCGGTAGCGGATTCAACCGTGTGTTTATCAATATTATATTCCTTTTCGATAAAATCTTTTTCATCGTTATCCGGATTCACATACACCCATACCCGGCAATCATTTCCCTTTGATTCTTCGAGCGCGCCGTTTAAAAAATCATATTTCTGCAGCATAAAACCCCCTTAGTGAATATAATAAAGCATTTTACCTTACAAAAGTAACCATAATTATAAGCAATTTAAATTTAAAAGCAGGGGATGTAAACAAAAAAGGGGCTTATTAGCCCCCGGTATCTTGAACTTTCATATTTCTACATCACGGTATTATTTTCTTCAGGCTTATCTCCGCCTGATTCTTCGGAGCTGTTGATGTTCTTTTCGTTGATTTCATCACCTGATTCGTTCCCGGTTGGATTATCTTCCGCCTCTATCGAGGTTACTTTTTCCCCGCCGGTGATCGCGCTCTCTGCCGGCTCAACAACGCCTGGTTTCCTGAAAGTATTTGAGGCGATATCCCTTGCCTCCTGCATTATTGTTTCTTCAAGCTTAGCTTTTTCCTCTAATTTCGCTTTTTCCTCTTCGCGCTTTTTATCCGCTTCGGCAAGAGTTAAAAATTCCCTGGGGAACATCACCGTGCCAATAATTCCTCTCAGCGCATTGCGTGAAATTTCCTTCGCCATAAAATTCTCATCGGGAATTTTCAGGCTTGTGCGCAGCTTCATTGTAACAGCAGGTTTGAAACCGAATTGCGCGTAATATACCGGGTCGCCCACAACTATTACCGCGCCAAAACCTACTTCTTTGGCGCGCTCAAGGCCTTCATTGATAAGCGCTTTGCCTATACCATGTCTTTGGTGCTCTGGCAGTACTGCTACGGGACCCAGCACAAGGCACTTAAACCTTCTGCCGCGGTGAGTAATGAATCCTTTGGAAAACAGCACGTGGCCAAGTATTTTATCTTCTTTTACTGCCACCAGCGAAAACCCGAACTCATAGCTGCGTGTTTTCCTGATATCGTTTACCAGGTTACCTTCATCTTCTCTTCCGAATGCAAGCCGGTTGATTTCAAATATTTCGGCGTGATCGGCCGGTTTTTCACCCCGTACGTAAAGCTCTTTAGCCCACTGATCTCTCATTAAATCCTGTAGTTATAAAATGAATAATTGATCAGCAAAAATAATAATTTAATAAACACAATAAAAGTGTAATCCGTAAAACAGCGTCTATAGCTCAGCCGGGCTGATTTCCTTAAGAAATTTTTCGACCGCATCCATATCGATATCGTGAACTGATTCCCTTGTATGTGCTACTTTGCGTACCACCAGCCTTTCGATGAAGTTCATTTTTTCCAGCAGGAATTCGCCGCCCATTATTGCTTTTGCTGATGCGTGTTTTTTCAGCTCCGCGGGGAACGCGTCTTCAAATTCTTTCTGTCGTTTCTTTTCATCTGTTTCCATGCAGCAAATGTAGAGCCCGAGTATTTTTGCTTTTAGCGAAGCTTTGTGCTTATCGGCAAAGGTCCTTATTTCTTTTTGTATCTTGCCAACGTGAATTGAGCCGCCGATGATTATTTTTTCATACCCGTTCAAATGCGGCTGTCTTGTTTTTGCAAGATCGATTACCCGAACCTCATCGCCTGTTTCGGTTAAACGTTTTGCAAGCATGTAAGCCACTTTTTCTGTGGTGCCGTGCTTGGTTTTAAAAATTATCGCCGTTTTCATTTTTGGAAAATATATATTGTTTAAAGGGATGGCTTGGCGGCCGGAGATGAGCGCATTCTGTTAAGGTCTATTATATACAAAAATAGCACAGAATTGCGGGTTTTACAATGCAAATAGTAGGGTTTAGTCGGCGGGTTTAACGAAGCTTCTTCACCATCAGAGCGTTTATAAAAAGTTCTCCTTTGTATAAGTCATGGATATCTTCTTTATGCTCATAGCCCATTTTCAGGAAAAAGCCGCGCGCGGTTTTGCTGACGTGTGAGTAAATCTCGGGATTCTTCTGCTCAGCAGCCTTACTCTCAATTTCGGTTAACAGGGTACTTGCAACTCCGCGCCTTTGGTAGTCCTTGCTTACATACATAAAGTCCAAGTAACCATCTTTAGCGATTGATGAAAATCCCGCAAGCTTACCATCAATTTCAGCCAGTACAAAATACTGCTCATTAATTGCTTTTTCCCAGCGGGGATAGTTTACCGCGCCATCAGCCCAGACCTTTATTTGTGCAGGCGTGTAGTCCGCAGCGTTTACGGCATGAACAGTCGCGCGGTACATCTCAACTATTGCGGGAATATCTTCAAACACCGCGGTTCTTAATTCTATTTGGTTATTGTTCACTTTATCTGCAGTTCTTTGTTATGGTTTTGAATACTTTCTTCAGTTTTCTTAATCTCTTTTCCTTTAGCCCGGCAAGTGCTTTATCAGTGCAATCATTAATAACAATTGATGCTTTGTGGTACACTTTCTCGCCATTATTGCTCACTCCCAATATCAGCTTTCGCCTGTTAAGCGGATCAGTTTGTCTGGCAACATACCCTTTTTTATTGAGTAGCTCAATGATCCGCGTAACTGAAGCTGTATCTTTCGATGTTTTCTCTGCTATTTCGGTCTGCTTTGTATCTTCGTTTTTTACAATTATATCCAACACCTGCCATTGATCGTAGGTTATATCGATATTATGTTTAATCAGGCTGTATTGAACGTCTTTTTTGTACTGCTTTAGCGCACTTTCTATATTATTGAAAAATAATATGTTTGCAGAATTTTCCGTTTTCATGCACACAATATAATATGATATATCAATAATTGATATATCAATTTATGGTAAGTTTATTAATTTTCCAGTAGTTTAAATATCAAAATTAATTCTCATATTTAACAAAAGTGGTTATTTTTTATCCTTTTTCAGGAATTCATCCGTGAAATGCTCACTATGTTTGGAAACATTAAATTTTCCGGCGTTAAAATCATCTGATTTGCCCTTAGGAATCGAAAGCGAAACCCATTTTTCGCTTGCCATTTTACCAATGTAAACTATTTGTCCCACATGATATGCATAATGTGCAAGCTGTCGGAAAATTGCTTCGGTTACGGTGTGACCCTGGTTGCGTATATAAACAGTTCTTCCCAGATCTTCTTCACCTAAGCTGTGCAAAGCGGCGAATACACAATCCCAGCCTTCATTCCATTTATCAAGCATTTCCTGCTTTGACGCAATATCATTTTCAAATTCCTCATCACGCCTGCGCCATGATTTTTCGCCATCGGTTGTTAAAAAATCCGTCCATCTGGAAAGCATATTGCCCCAAAGATGTTTTACAATTACCGCAATGCTGTTGCTTTCATTATTGTACTGCCAGAATAGCATTTCATCCGGTATGTTTGAAAATGTTTTATCGCCCAGCATTTTGTAATACTCAAACTGTTTGATGATACTGTTTAGAATATTGCTTTCCATAACTTTCATTTTAGTTTACGCAAGATATACAAACTGCAAAAAATAAAAACTGACTTTATTAATTCGTGTTATTTAATGAACTTTGAATATTACATAATCATTATGACCGAAACAATTAAAAACAGACCAACTCGCGCTTTAAAGATACTTGATATACTTTCCGCAGAATACCCGGATGCAGGATGCCATTTGGATTACAATAATCCGTTTGAATTACTGATATCAACACTGCTTGCCGCGCAGTGTACTGATGAAAGAGTTAACGCGGTTATGGTTCCCATGTACAAAAAATACAAAACCCCCGCTGATTTTTTAAAGTTTACACAAGCTGAGCTTGAGCACGAACTTCGCTCAATAAACTTCTACCGCAATAAAACAAAAAGTGTTTTAAGCTGTTGCCATTCATTGATAAATGATCATAAAAGCGAAGTTCCCCAAAGCATGGAGGAGCTTACCAAACTTGCGGGTGTTGGCAGAAAAACAGCGAATGTTGTATTGGGAAATTGTTTCGGCGAGCCGGCTATAATGACCGATACCCATTTAAACCGGGTATCGCAAAGGCTGGGCCTGACCGATAACGATAAACCCGAAAAAATTGAAATGGAACTGAAAGAAATTATTCCCGATGACATGCAGGTAAAATATTCACACGTAATAGGTCAGCATGGGAGAACAATTTGCAAAGCAAAAAAACCATTGTGCGGTGAGTGTGTAGTGTGTATACTGTGCCCAAGCTGCGGCAAGCTCAATGAGTAATGATCGATGAACAATGTGAAATTAATATGAGAAAGCATACAGCGGAATTCGGTTTTCCGTAAAGCTCAACAAATACCAATTAACACTTTAAAGCTCCGCCCCGAAGGGGCCCCTTTGGGGTAGGAGTGGTATGTTTGCATTGTGATTAGTTAATGATTTCATAACCGAGCATTCTTTTCCCGAATTTAGAATATTCAACAACAACCCTGTCACCTTTTTTAATCTTATCATATTCAGTTTTAGCAATCGGAATTCTTCCCATCCTGTGCGGCAGTCCCGCCGCGGAAAAATAAAAATACTGCTTACCTTTATATTTACTGCTCTCAACAGATGTAACATAAGTTTTAACAGAAATTTTTGTTTTATGTTTAAGATCCCCGTACAATCCATACAGCATATAGTACATCGACCAAAGGAACACCACGCCAAATACAGCCACAATCCCCGCAACAGCCTGTGAATAGCTCATCATATCAAGCATTGCTTTTGTACCGCTGTATTTTGGCGGCAGAAAGGGAAGGATAAATGAAATTACAAGTACAAATATCCCCGTAAAACGAAGCTCACCTTTAGCTTTGCACATCATGGTCTCAAGCTTCGCCAGGTCCTCAAATGTACATGTACTTTCTTCTTTATTTATATTGTTTATCATATAATAAAAAGCCTGCGGTCAAAATAAAACTGTGAACCGCAGGTAAAATATTAAATTACCCTAAATATTTATGCTAGTAAACCTGCAACCTGTAACTTACTTCGCCTTAAATCTCAATATCACCATACCGCCGGAATCAAAAAAATACAGCTTTTCACCGGATATCTGGTAAGCGAAGACTCTAGGCAGGATCTTGTAATATGCTGATTCAGCTTCAAGCTCCGCGCAGGCCATTTCAGTTGAAAATACATTGCCAAACGAAATTTTATCTGCGGATTTTGTGTAAACAGAGCCGTATGTATTGCAAGGAGCCTTGCCGCCCATCTTTTTTGCCGCTGCGTCTAATATCATGGTTACATTCTTGCCGCTGGCAGACTCATACTTAACACCATCCATCTCGAACAATATCCATTCCGTGCCTGTTAAAGGACTCTTATCCCCGGAACTTCCCGAAGAACTGCATCCCGAAAGAAACACCGTAAACAAAAACGCAATTGCGGCAAAAAGTATTTTCATATGTTTGACTTATTTAGTATAAACGGCTACAGCCTTATCCTTGCTCATTAATGTAAGCTTACCGCCTGAAATTTTGTAGCTATCCACCGAGCCCAGCATTGAAAAATAATCTGATTCATTCAGGTTATCATCGCACATCATTTTTGTGGAGCCTATTGCGCTGAATACTACGGTCTCATCAGTCTTGGTATAACCGCCAAAATATTTGTTGCAAACGGCAGTACCGCCGATTTTTGCGGTTGTGCCTTCAAAGTTCAAAGTAATACTGTTCCCGCTTTTAAGCGCAACGGTTTTACCGTTTAATGATTCAAGCTTCCACTCAACTCCTTCAAGTGTGGCAGTAGTTGTTGATACCTTTGTTCCCGAACATCCGTTTATAATTAAAACAAAAAACAAAGCAGTAAGTAACGTAAATATATTTATTGTTTTCATTGTAGTTATATATTATTCCACCCTTTCTTTTTAAAATCATCGGGTGTAAAATGTGTTTTTGTTGTAACTAATTCAAACTCTTTTACCCATAACCTACAACCCGAAACCCCGGCGTTTTTTGTCCCAAAGGGACTCCTTTGTAGCCGGTCCCGCTCTGCGGATGTCACCTGAAACGTGAAGCCTGAAACCAAACCCCTATTTCTTCTTATACTTCGCAATTACCTCTTTAAGTTTCTGGATGCGGTTATCCGGACTGGGATGTGTGCTCATAAATTCCGGCTGATTCCCGCCGCCGGAGGCTTCCTTAAGTATGCGCATTACATCTATCATAGCCTCAGGCTTATATCCCGCCTGCACCATATATTTTACGCCGTAATCATCGGATTCCAGTTCGTCATCTCTGCCGTATTTCATATTGATCATGCTGCCTACAAACCTCGAGATCATCCCGGGATCGCCGGTAGCAATATCGGTTGCCTGTATCAGCCCCTGCGTTAATTCCTGCTTGGCAATATGCTCCGCGCTGTGGCGGTTTATCACATGTCCAATTTCATGTCCAAGAACTCCGGCTAACTGGTCTTCATTTTTCAGCCTGCTCAATAGCGCGTAAGTAATGAATATCTGCCCTCCGGGGAGCGCGAAAGCGTTCACAGTGTTTTCATCAGCCAGCAGGTGAAACTCAAATTTGTATGGCGAGCTTCCCGCTTCGGTTGACTGCACCAGCTTAGCCCCAACCCTATCAACATATGCCTGCAGTTTGCTATCGCGGTACTCGCCTCCGAATTCAGCGATCATTTCCGGCGCGCTTTGCAGCCCAAGCTTGATCTCCTCATCAACCGTAAGGCTTACCTTCTGCTTTTCGCCTGTTACCGGATTCTCATCCGTCTTCATGAAATACGATACCACCGCAATCAATGCGATAACAACACCGATAATTATTCTTGCTTTATAGTTCATAAATTAATCCTGGATCATGTAGGCCTCATGGCTTGCCTGACGCTTTGGTATGCCGGCTTGCCCGCCTGTTTTTCGGCGTCAGGCCCATAGGGGTAAACAAAGCCGTAACGCCTACCGAAAATTACTCAACATTAACTTCACCCCTTCCCACTCACTTTCTATTATACTATAGTAAGCTGAGTGGCGGAAAGTTCCGTCTTCCCTGATCATGTGATTGCGAAGTATGCCTTCAAATTTAGCCCCGATCTTTTCCATCGCTTTCTGTGAGCGGATATTGTTGCTGTCAGTCTTAAAAAATACCCTAATTAGCTTCAGCTCTTCAAAGCAATATTGCAGCAGCAGAAATTTACACTCAGCGTTAAACCCTGTGCCGTGCAGCTCTTTTGCCAGCCATGTTCTTCCTATTTCAAGTGAGCGTGCTGCCGGCTGAATATCAAGGAAGCTTGTGCCCCCGCGCATCTTGCCGGATTGTTTATCTATAATAGTAAACGTGAATCCTTTGCCGGAGTCAGCCTCCTTAAGCGAGGCCGCAAGAAAATCCCTGATCTTATCAAAATTTTCCATTCTTCTGAAAGTATAATGTGTCCAGATATCGTCATCTTTGGCAGATTCCCAAAGCTCCTCTGCATGATCCATAACAAGTGGAATAAGCTTAACGCGGCTTCCCTCCAATACATCCGGCATTTTCATATTCTGCAATAATTCCCCGCCTGTTTTATATCTATCAACGAACCATTTAACTTATTAACTATTCAACCGATAAACCATCTTCTTTAAAACTTGAAAGGTTTTGTGCACGGGTCGCACTGGAAACCCATAACGGTACCCAGGCAATTCCACTCACCCGCCTTTTTTATGTGAACATACGCCAGATCGACAGCCTGCTTCAGTTTCTTGCCGTCTTTATCTTTGCCTTCTATCCACACTTCAAAATAAGAAGTCTGCCCTTCGGCTGCTTTATAAAAAACCCTTGTTACTTTGATCTTCATCTTTGTATCATTATCACAGCATGCGCACCAAAGGATAACGTACTTCACTTTGTTTTCCTTCAGGTAATCAACTGTCTGCATTGCCTGCTCTTCGGTTATCCATGCAAGCTGATCTGAAAAAGTAACGTTTACCGCGATCAAAAGAAGTATTCCGGCGATAATTGTCTTCATAAAATAAATTTCTCCGCGTTTTAATATTCTGTAATATCAAATATAGCAGGAAATTTAAAAATATTTAGTGTGAAATCTTCAGCAAGGGCAAAGGTATTTTTCATATTCCCGTTTATTAAAATATAACAGGAGTTAAATTGTTAAAGCTCCGTAACTTCAAAAGGTTTAGCGGGATCTGAATGATAAAGCTCTTCAAAGATCTTAACTATATCATCGGCCAGTTTTTCAACCACGGCAGCATCACCAATATAATACCTGCGGCTGAAATTACCGCCTTCTTCAAGATGAAAACCCATATTTATGAAAGCGCTTTCAAGGCCGATATCAATTGCTGAGTGATAATGGTGGCTTACGGCTTCGCAGTAAATTTCATTGGGCATAGAAACGGCAGCCTGGACATAGTGTTCTTCTATTGCAAATACAGCTGCGCTGTTTTCGTTCAGTATCCACCTAAGAGTGTTG
This sequence comes from Ignavibacteria bacterium, assembly GCA_041859235.1. Lineage (GTDB taxonomy): Bacteria > Bacteroidota > Ignavibacteria > Tepidaquicellales > OLB5 > OLB5. Next base: position 12,278 of record JBHEKV010000223.1, read on the forward strand.
ATAATTATCTGTTTATCTGCAGCCATAATAAATTGCCCGTATGCTTTTTTTGATACACACGCTTCTTTTAATATAAAACAAAATTAATTATTTCTTAATTCCGGTTTTGCCGGAAGCAAAATAACCGTAAATATCCTCAAAATAAATAACGTTTTGTCACCAAATTCCGCCATACAGCCCAAAAAATCTCAGCATGGAAAAAACACATTATTCCGGTGCGTTACATCATGAACATCGGGTTGGTAAGCCGCTCGTTCATATCACGCTCGTAATACTGTTTCTTATCGGGTACATTTTCCATCAGGTAGGTGTAAAACTTCCTGTAGTATTCTTTCATTGCGCTTTTATCGGTGCGGGCTTTTAGTTTTTCCTCAAAAGCGTATTCTTCTGCCAGGGGAGTAATAACATACCACTCTAACGCCCTGACCCTGTCATCGGGCTGGTACGTGTTCACAGAGCCGCAGCTTTCACACTTAATGTTTACCGCCATAAACGAAAATACATTTATATTCAGGTCAGCCCCGCACTGCGTGCAGCGGTGCATTTTATTCTCGTCTATGTGCGCGTTAACATTTTCTAAAATTTTTTTAGCTGCGCGTGCTGCAAGCTTGTTTTCAAACTTCAGGTATTCAATTTCCATCCAGTTCTTTAATACGTGAGTTTTGCCGCGCTCCTGCGATATCAGTCCCGAGGATGCGCCGGCTGCGCGCATTTCGCTTTCAAACTTTCCGGCCGCGCCATCGACTTTTTCAGAAAGCTGTGTGACTGTCTGGTTCTTTAACCCGTTTGAAATGTTGTGAATGATAATGTTATCGAACTGGAGGTTCGCAATTACGTTATCAAGCGGGGCCTCCGTCTGCTGAAGCACTTCATAATAGCGCGCTTCAATTTTTTTGAGGAAACCGTTCCACCTGGTAACAAGATCCTGTACTGCCTGTGATGAGTCTGCCATGTTTTTTAACCCTGAGTGCAGCGCTATGCCTTAATCCCGCAAAGCAGGAGGAAGGAAGGGTCTCATTGAGTAAAACCCTTAGCTGCAATTTTAATTTATATTAATTTTGTATTGCTCCCCTCCTTTCTTAAGGAGGGGAAGAGATCCGGCATTAGCCGGATCGAGGGGTGGTATCAACTCACCCGTAAATTACGCTCTTTCAAACAGCTCACTGCCGCAGAACAAACAGTTATCATATTGCATTTCCTCAAGGCGCGGAGCGCCGCAATTCTTGCATTTGATAGTGTTATGTTTTTCCTTCTGCAGCCCCTGTGAGTACTTCTGAGTACCCGTTGCCGCATTCGCGAAAATGTCGCCAAGCCCTGTAAAGGGCTTTATCTTCTGGTAGTATTCCAGCACCTTCTGATCCATCGCGAATTCCCTGGAATCATTGGGGTACTTCGCCATGATCTTTTCCATAACACGTCGCAGTTCTATTGGGAAAGCCCCGCGGGCTATCTTCATTTCTGATTCCAGCAGCTCTTTTTTTAAGCCATCGCTCAGCGGCTCAGCGCCGTATTGCTGCATTATTTCATACCACTTCGCATCGCCGCCCTTGGCGGCATGCCATGCGCTCTGAAAAGCCGCATCAATTTCTTTGTTAAATTCTGTCATGTTTAATAGCCTGATATTATATGTAACAGCAGAGTCTTTCGTTTCTCAGAAGGACTCTGCGCTGTAATAAACCTTTAACCTGCAGCTTGTCACCTGTAACCGCTTTTAAAACTCCAGATCGCTGTGTGAATCCGGCTTCATTGCCTCATACTTTGCTTTATACTCGTTCATGAGTGTCTGCATTTTCATAGCCAGCGAAAAATCGCTCATCATCTGGCTTGACCAGTGTGAGCTTACATTGCTGTAATCAGCAACTGTCATACCGAAATCCTTCAGCACGTCCTGCGCGTCTCGGCCCTGTTTGCCCAGTACATCCTGCGCAACCATTGCTTCTACGTATTTTTCAAAGCTTATTGACTGCGCCGCAGACGCGCCGCCTTTGCCAAGGTTGCCGCTTGCTGACTGGTTGAATGCAGCCGCATACTTGGTTGAAATTGTAAATGATGTATCGTTTTTCATTCTCGCAAGCCACTCTTCGTTAACTCTATCCCATTTAGGCGCGTCAATTCCGAGCAGTCCGCAGATCTCTTCCTTGGTTGTGCCAGATACCATTTTTGCGTTCGCTGTTGCCCAGTCTTCAAGTGTTACGCCTTCAAACGGCTCTAATATGCTTGACATGATGTTTTTTCTCCTTTTTAGATTTAATTTAATGTATTAATGGTTTAAAATAGTTATTAGTGATTAATAAAAAAAGACTGCTTAAGGTGTTTTTTGAGGAAAAAATATAGAGAATGTTTTGAAACGATTTTTGCCGAAATTTAAGATATTAATGCGAAAAAACAAGATTTCCCCGTTGTTGGTGTTTTCACCAACAACAATTAAAATTGCCTGGATGTTCTAAATTATTTCGTTGCTCAACTTGGAAACAAGTCAGGCAAGACCAACAAAAGGGCAAGCCGAAAATTCAGGATCAATTAAAACTTTATATCATCATGTGTGCCGTCTTCCTGTATGATCTTCTCATATTTCGCGCGGTACTCCATGATATGGTTCTGGAATTTCATCCCGAGCCCCATAGGGCTCATAAAAATCTTTTTGGAATAGTAGCTCCCTAAGTTTGAATAATCCGCGACAGTGAGTCCAAAATCCTTCAGTACATCCTGCGCGTCCCTGCCCTGTTTACCAAGGAATTCCATTGCCACAGTTACCTCAGCATACTTTTCAATGGGATAAGTCTGGTCATTGAAGTCCTTTTTATGCGGCAGGTTACCTGCCGCGTTTTTGTTAAACACAGAGGCGTACTTCATTGAGAGTGTGAATGTCTTATCGTTCTTCATTCTTGCAAGCCATTCTTCGTTGGCTCTATCCCACCGGGGGCGGTCAACGCCAAGCTGCTTTACAATTTCATCGACTGATTTCCCTGAAGCTATGCCCGCATTCGCCTTAGCCCAGTCTTCAAACTTAATTCCTTCAACCGGCGCCAGTACATCTTTGCCGCCGTTTATTACCTGGTGAAATCCTTTGAATATGCTGTTTAATATTCCCATAATTTTTAAAACAATTTAATAGTTTTTTTTACTTACTGCTCCCCTCCTATTTTAGGAGGGGAAGACAAAACGAAACGAAGTTGAGTTTTGACGGGGTGGTGACTTTTTTATTTTCAGGTTTTGTTAATACCACCACAGAGCCGGACTTGCAGCCCGTCTCTTTCCCCTCCATATTCCGCTTAAGTGGGACCTCGAAATCACTCCGTGATTTCTTGAAAGGAGGGGAGCTAAAAAAGTTATCACCCCATACTCACGTAAGATGACCCGCCCGGTCTCACCTGATTATTGCTCTTCACCGGCTTATTTCTTCTAAAACCCGAGTATATCATCCATATACCTATCGGGAACACAACCACACCGCAAATAAAAAGGGCGATTGTTCCTGTCCATTTTTCCCA
>JBHEKV010000035.1:0-5698 GCA_041859235.1 Ignavibacteria bacterium
TATTTCTGATATGAAAATGGATGCTGAAGAAATGGCTACAATAAAATTTGAGTTCGACCTGTTTGAGCAGCCACCAAGAGGAGCAGACAGATTTACACTTCAGGTTGAGCAATATACGCAGCTTGGAACTGACAGGGAATTAATAACCGGCGGCGAGAATTTTGAGCTCAATACAGCGCCCAGGATAAAAGGAGAGGAAGAACAAACACAGGTTAAGTTCTTTTCTACAAATGCGTATCCAAATCCGTTTAACCCGGTTACAAACATAAGCTACTCATTGCCAAATGATACATACGTTAAGATAAAGATATATGATATACTTGGCAAAGAAGTAGCAGGACTTGTAGACGAATTTAAGAAAAAAGGACATCATTCCGTGAAGTTTGAAGCAGGAAATCTTGCAAGCGGAATTTATTTCTATACAATCCAGGCGGGAGAATTCAGACAGACGAGAAAATTGCTGTTGGTTCGTTAGACCGTTTCATCCGTTGACACATTCTCATAGCTGAAGCTCCCGTAACAGGGAGCTTTTTTTATTGGTTATACGTAATTATTTCAATTTCTCATTTCTTACTTGCTTTTTTTAAAATATACCCTATATTTGTTGATAATATTTCAAAATTCATTGAAAATCACACAATAACAACCTAAATTTAGCCTATCGAAATTTCTACATATCGTTTTTAAACTAACTATCCATAGCTTGCGCAAAATAAAATATTTTTTAATCCCGGTCATTCTCGGAATATTTATGTATTCCTGTGAAAAGGACGATAATTCTGTTATTGATCCTGTACTGCATTTCCCACTCATTACATCTAGTTATTATACACCGCAGGTCTTAAATTCTGATACTGTTGGTGTTTTGGCGGGTGCAACTGTTGAATCAATTGACCCTGTTGAAAAAGTTGAAGTGAAATTCTATGATTATACATCCAATGTTCTTGTTACCGCTCAATTGAAAGATAATGGCGCTTTCCCTGATTCATCTGCCGGTGACGGTAAATATACTGGTTTTATCAACTATGTTTTTGATTGCCGCCAGGTAGGAGCGCATAAAATTGAATTTCTTGCAACAAGTTCTGCAGGTTTAACAAGTAACCCAATTCAAAATACTATTAATATCATCAGATCTCCTAACCAGCCACCGGTTGCTTCAGGAATTGTAATCTCACCGGATAGCATTCAGGTAAATACTCCGTCATTTTTTGTTTTCATGATAACGGCAACCGATCCAAACGGTCCCTGTGATATTGCAAAAGTCTTTTACACCGGCTTTCGCCCAAGTGGAGTGCCATTGACTTCATCTCTTGAATTGTTTGATGACGGCAGTTGCTGCCTGATTGGTACAACCGGAGTTACAAGCGGAGATACAGTTGCAAATGACAGTAAATTCACAAGGCAGACTTTCGGTCCGCCTAATGAAACAGGGTATTACAGGTATTACCTGCGCGCTGTTGACCGTTCAGGTGATACAAGCAACATATTAAGTGACTCAATTTATGTTTATTAAAATTTTGAAAATGAAAAAACTCCTTTTTATACTGATACTGGCGTCATTTAATTTAAGCTTTGCGCAAATGCTGCCAAAAGATTTTAAAATATCGAATGATGTTTATAAAAAGCTTAAGCCTGTTGAAAACTACCGCAAAGGCAATAATCTGATCGGCAGATTTTCATCCGCGCCCGTATCATCGCAGACAATTATATCAAACTTTATTTCAGATATTATTGTCGTAAGTAACGATGGCGGCGATACCGTATGGTTCGGTACAGGTAAAGGCATATCACGCACAACCAACCGCGGCTTATCATTCCAGAATTATTACGGCACAGAGCCTTTCGGCGAAGATGATGTTTCGGGTCTTGCGGTGTATAAAAACTGGGTAGTTGTAGCAACCGCTTTCTCACAGTTAATAAATGAAGAATATGTCCCGACCGGAACAGGTATAAAGGTCTCAAGCGACTACGGAGCAACATGGGCATCTTATCCGCAGCCAATTGATGGCTTGAATGATTCAACGATACAGTACGGTATAAGTACAATAACTGCTTTACCTGTTGTAGTAGATGAATTTAATCTTTCCTATGATATAGAAATAACCAGGAAAAATACTACATCAGATTCACTTGTATTCTGGATAACATCATGGGCAGGGGGTACGCGTAAATCAACTGATTTCGGCGCCACATGGCAGCGCGTTGTTCTGCCGCCGGATGCGTTTAATACAATTACACCAACAGGGGGACCCTATAATTTTGAGCTGAATCCCCGTGACCCGCCGCTTGGCAATAACAACCATAAAGGATTTTCGGTTACCGCTGAAAATGATTCCACTATATATGTAGGTACCGCAAATGGTATTAACAGGTCAAGTGACTGGGGTATGAGCTGGAAGAAATACAATTTCGATAGCACCGGAACAGGCAACGGTGTATCGGGTGATTTTGTTGTTGGACTTGATGTGCAGAAATACGGTAATAATGTTATTGTATGGGCATCTTCAAACCCAACTAAAGGCGGCGAGTTTTCTGCATTCAGCTTTTCATCTAATTTCGGCGCTACATGGAACAATACACTTGATGTAGCCTTCACACACAATGTCGGCTTTAAGGATTCCATTGTATACGGCGCAACTGATGACGGTATTTGGCGCAGCTACTTTACTCCTAACGCATTCAGCTGGTCAAGGCCATCTATCATTTACGATGAAGAGATACGTGATCAGATCAGAACAAACCTCTTCTATGCAGTTGATTCGCAGGGCGATTCAGTTTGGGTTGGTTCGGGTGATGGACTTGCCCGCACTACTGATACGCTGACGAGTCCCTGGGTTGGCAAATGGAAAATATTCCGTGCTTACCAGAATATCACAGCAACCAATGAATCATACGCAGCGCCAAATCCTTTTTCTCCTGACGATGAGGTTTGCAGGATCTATTACAAGACAGGCAAAACAACTTCAAATATTACAATAAAGATATTTGATTTCGCTATGTTCCCGGTAAGGACAGTTATACAGAATGCTTCACGTACTTCGCCTGATGTCATTTGGGCTACCTGGGATGGCAAACGCGATGACGGCACACAGGTGAATAACGGTGTTTATTTCTACCGCATCGAGATAGATAAAGATGAAACTGTGTGGGGAAAAATATTGGTTCTGCAATAAAAAGATTATGAACAAAATTAATTTTAAATTGATAATATTAATTTTCATTTCGTTGTTTACGCTTAATTGTTCCAATCAGTCAGGAATGAATGAGTATGATTCAGTCGTTAAGTTTTCAAAAGGGGAGCAGCTTAAATTTCCTGATTTCACACTTGAGTATACCGGGGAAAGAACCGAGACCAAACAGTTCCCGAACGGGAACAGTGTTACAATGAAGTTTCATGAATTTAATGTTACTTCATCTGCATCAAAGAAGCAAATAAGCTGGTCATCAGGCACAGGTGATATTGCCCCTGTGGGATTTGAAATAGACGGAAAGAATTTTGAGATTGAAATGTCATTCTCCGAAAAGCTTAAAACAAAATTATCTGAAAACGAATTAGTTATAGTAAAAAAATAATACATGAAGATATATCTTAAAATAATATTATTACTGGCAGCCCTTACAGTCCAATCTTACTCGCAGCTCGGCGGTTTGCCCGGCGCGTTTACGCGCATGGGATTCAATGCCCGCGGTATCGCTATGGGTAATGCAATGACCTCTGTTACCACAGGTGACCTGAACGGCCTTTACAATCCATCACTGTCTTCATTCCAGAATGAACATCTGATCAATGCCAGTTATTCATTCCTTTCACTTGATAGAAGCCTGAACTTTGTGAGCTACACAAAGAACTTCAAGCTTCCCAAACAGACTGAAGGCGGGGCAGGCATAACTTTTTCATGGATAAATTCGGGTGTCGGCAAGATTGACGGCAGGGATATTGACGGATTTTCAATTGGTGAGCTTTCAACCAGCGATAACCAGTTCCTTTTCGCGCCGTCGATCAGGGTATCAGATAATATTTCTCTGGGTGTTGGGTTTAAGCTGTATTACTCAAAGCTTTACGAAGGTGTATCTGCGACATCATTCGGATTTGATATCGGCGGCTTATATAAAGTGAACGATAAAATAAATGTTGGTGTTACAATTAAAGATATTAATTCACAGTATGAATGGAATACCATTGACCTGTATGGCCAAAACGGCAACCAGACAAAGGAGAAATTCCCTAAGTTATATACACTGGGTGTTTCGTATTTACTGCCAAATAATTTTGGTTTGGTTGCGCTTGATTACGAAACCAGCAACAAAAAATCAAATATCCTAAGAATTGGGGCAGAGATAAATCCAGTGAAGGATGTTAAGTTCCGCGCGGGACTTGACAGGCTTGATCTCAGTGCCGAAGATAAGTTCGGCGGTTCAAGGCCATCTGCGGGAATAGGGTACCAGAAAGCATTTAATAGCTATATAGTTGGAATTGATTATTCATTTGTACTGGAGCCTTTTACACACAATCCGTTTCAGACGATTTCGGCTGTTATTAAGTTTAAATAATGCTTATTTTTGTTAAATTTTAAACACGGAATAAATTTTTGAGATCACTAATTAAGTATATAATCCTTTTAATCACAATTGTAACCGTTTCAAAGTCACAGAATGACGGAGCCGGCAATACCGGGCTGGCATTTCTAAAACTTGGCATTACATCACGCTCCATTGCAATGGGTGAAGCAGTTGTTGGCAATACTTTTGATGCATCAGCGACACATTACAATCCCGCTGCTTTATTCAACGGATCTAATGTAAATATGGTGTTCATGCATAATGAGCAGGTCCTTGGTGTTCGGACAGAATTCCTTGCAGGTAAGGTAAAATTCAACAAGCTTGCGCTTGGTTTCAGTCTGAATAACACCTCAGTTGATAAAATCCAGGTTCGCGAAATTCCCGGAGAATCTCTTGGTGAATTCACAGCGCAGAATTTTGCTCTTGGTCTTTCTATGGGGTATAAGGTTAACGAAAATCTTTCCGTGGGTTTAACAGGCAAGTTCCTTTTCGAAAAAATTTATGTTGATAACGCATCAGGAATAGCTTTAGATCTCGGCGGATTGTATATAAAAGATAAATTAACAGTTGGCGCATCAATTACAAATCTCGGTTCTATGAGCGATCTCAGAAATGAAGCTACCAAGCTTCCTTCTGCTGTAAGATTCGGCGGTTCATATTATGTTGATCTCGTTGGAATAAGCTCAAGATTAATAATAGCAGCCGATGGCTACAAAGTAATGGATGGCGGTAAATTCCATGCCAACACGGGCGCTGAGCTGCTTTACAAAGATTTCCTTGCATTAAGAGTTGGTTACCAGTCAGGCTATGAAAATAAATCAATAGCAGCAGGAATTGGTTTAAAATATAAAGCCTTCGCGCTTGATTACGCATTCGTTCCCTACAAATATTCACTTGGCTCAAGTCATACAATAACATTAGGCACTAATTTCTGATTCCTGTATTTTTAGTAATGTATATTAACGGGAGCTTTTGAGTGGAAGTAGTTCAATACGAAAAAAAATATAATGATAAATGGGAAGATCTTGTCGCGGGGTCATCCAACGGCACAATTTTTCATACGCGCAAATTCCTTTCATATCACTCACCTGATAAATTCAAAGATAATTCGCTGCTCTTTTTTGAGGATAAAAAGCTC
>JBHEKV010000094.1:0-71266 GCA_041859235.1 Ignavibacteria bacterium
ATTGAAGCGGCGAGTCTTTACAGCCACATAAAAAGTAAAGATGAAATACTCGAAACAATTTGTTTTCGTATGGCTGATGAGCTGCTAAGGGCAATTGATGAAGTAAACGACGTGTACTTCAACGCGGAAGAGAAACTTGCCACCGCAATTAAGAATCATGTAAAAATAGTTACGGGTGATCTTGATTCATCAACGGTTTTTCTAAGGGAGTGGCGCAGGCTGCCTGCGGCTAAACTTGCTGAATTCATAAAGCTCCGCAACAAATACGAAGACGGATTTATGCAGATACTTATTAACGGTGAAAATGAAAATGTTTTCGAAGCGCCTGATAAAAAATTTGCGGTACTTACAATACTTTCAGCGGTGAACTGGATAACAGAGTGGTACAGTCCAAAGGGCAATATGACCCCCGATGAGATCGCGGAACATTTGTTCCGGTTCATAACTACAGGGCTGAGAGTTAAGACAACTGTATAAATTATAAACCAGTCATCGGATGACTTGAAGTCATCCGATGACTACAATAATAAAACTATGTACGGAAACGCACAAATAGATTCAAAAGATAAGGCTAAGAGCCTTACAGAGGGTGAAGACCCGGTTAAACTTGCGGAGTTTGAAGCAAGGATAACACGCGGTGAAAAGATCGAGCCTAAGGACTGGATGCCCGCGGCATACCGAAAGCAGCTTATCCGCATGATAGAGCAGCACGCACACAGTGAGATCATAGGCGCACTGCCGGAAGGCACATGGATAACCCGCGCGCCGGGATTCAGGAGAAAGCTGGCTTTAATGGCAAAGGTACAGGATGAAGTTGGACATGCGCAGCTGCTATACAGCGCAGCGGAAACGCTTGGCAAAACCCGTGAGGATATGATAAATGACCTGATAAACGGTAAATCAAAGTATTCCAATGTGTTCAACTATCCCGCTATGACATGGGCTGATACAGCAATTATTGCGTGGCTGATTGATGCCGGTGCGATAATTAACCAGGTAACAAACTCAAAGGGCTCTTACGGTCCCTATTGCCGCGCGCTTGAAAGGATCTGCAGTGAAGAGTCATTTCATTTGAAATACGGACATGATAATGTTGTTTTCCTTGCAACCGGCACACAGCAGCAGCGCGAAATGGTTCAGGATGCGCTTAACAGGTGGTGGATACCTATAATGCATTTCCACGGACCGCCTGATAAAGTCTCGCAGCATACAGAAGTCCTGATGCGCTGGAAAGTTAAGATGGCATCTAATGATGATATGCGTTACAGGTTTCTGGATGAATATGTGCCTAAAATATGGGATCTTGGGTTAACTATCCCCGACCCAAATCTAAGGAAAAATGAAGCAACAGGCGTTTGGGAATATACAGAACCTGACTGGGAAGAATTCAAAAGAGTGATAAACGGTGACGGGCCCTGCAACAAAGAACGCCTGCAGGTAAGAAGGTGGGCTGAAGAAAAGGGCGCATGGGTAAGAAGAGCGCTGCTTAAGGCTGAATCTAAATATACAATACCACTAGCATAAGGAGAAATTAATGAGTTCTATAGATCCCAGAATAAACCGGCTTGACCTTCCCGCAAATGATGACGGGAAGAATGTACTTGATGAACTTGAACAGTGGGAAACCTATGAGGTCTTCCATCAGAAAAAGCGCGGCGACCAGCACGTACATGTTGGTATAGTTCACTCGGCTTCTCCAGAAATGGCTTTGCTGCTGGCTAAGGAACAATACGCCCGCAGGCGGCAAACAACTAACCTGTGGGTTGTAAAAACCCGTGACGTGACCGCTACTTCATATGATGATGCGGATATTTTTGAAACAACACCAGAGAAAACTTACCGTGAGGCGAGTGATTACTATTGTATGGACAGGATCAGGAAATACCAGCAGGAGCACGGTATAAAAGACCGCAAAGAAGACAGGCGTAAAAAGAAAGATTCAGAAAAAAAGGAGACTGCTGAATAATGAGTTATAACGATACACAGCTAAAGGCAATAAAAGAATTTTTGTATAAAATAGCTGATGACCAGCTTATTATAGGACACAGAAACAGCGAATGGACGGGACTGGGTCCCCTGGTTGAAGAAGACATCGCATTTTCTTCGATTGCACAGGATAAAATCGGGCAGGCACAGCACATATATGAGATACTTCATACACTCGGCGAAGCGGATGCGGATACAATTGCTTTCACACGAAATGCGGAAGAATTTAAGAGCTGTCATTTGGTTGAATATCCGATAGGCGAATATGACTTCAGCCTGATGAGGAATTTTTTATTCAACCACGCTGAACAGATAAGGTTTGAGATGCTTGCATCTTCGGCGCTGGAGCCGCTTGCGCAGCTTGCAAAAAAATACAAGGGTGAAGTAAAGTATCACACAATGCACGCCAACACATGGGTTAAGCAGCTTGGCAGGGCAAATGAAGAAAGCCATGCGAGAATGCAGACTGCTCTGGAAAATACTTTTAACCTTGCGCTTGGAATATTTGAAGAAAGTGAATTTGCCGAAACATTAAAAGATCTTAATATTTTCCCCGGTGAAAAAGTACTTCAATATAAATGGATAGAAGCAATTACTCCCCTGCTTGAGCAATCAACGCTTGTATTACCGGAGCCATCGGCATGGCAGCCGGTTTACGGCGGAAGAAAAGGGTATCACACAGAGTATCTCGAGCCGATGCTTGAGGAAATGGGCGAGGTTTTCAGGCTTGATCCGAAAGCGGAATGGTAAATTGGAGGCATGTTTCAAGTTGCAGGTTGCAGGTTAAAATAAGCAAGAATACCGCAAGCAGAGTCGGCGGGACCGGCACAAAGCGCTGGAAGGTGAAACGTTAGAAGAATTAATTAAATGAGATTCAGCACACTGATTAAAATTACCAAAGAAGATATACTCGAAGCGCTTCAGGATGTAAAGGATCCTGAGATTCCGACTATAAGCGTTGTTGATCTTGGTATCATTACAGGTGTTGAAATAGACGATGATAATTTTGTAAAGGTTACAATGACTCCTACTTTTTCAGGCTGTCCAGCCCTTAAGATAATGGAAAATATGGTTAAGGAACGAATTGAGATAATGAACATAAGCGGTGTTGAGGTTACCACAAATTTTGATACTCCCTGGAGTACCAATATGATAACACCAAAGGGAATTGAAGGATTAAAAAAGCACGGACTCGCCCCGCCGGAAAAACATAACGGATTGGTTCAGATAGAAATTCTTGAAAAAGTTAAATGTCCCCATTGCGGCAGCCGAAATACAACGCTTAAAACACCCTTCGGTCCAACCCTATGCCGCTCAATGCATTACTGCAACGAGTGCCTTAATGCATTCGAGCAATTCAAACCGGTAGATTAAATCGCCTTACAAACTATATTTATTATTTTGCAGAAATAAGTGCTAATTGGGCGCTATTTTCTGTATTAACAGATAAGAAGATACTCATTTCATTTTTTTGTGACACAAATCATTGTTAAAACCACTTCAAAATTGTTAAATTTGTATAAATCATTAACAATTTTATGGATCTCCTTATCAGTAAAATGAGATTAAACACTAATCAAACCAGCCATTCTTCAAAACTATTCTACTGTGTTTTAACAAGTATCCGGTCAATATCAGTTATGCTAATAACAGCAATTTCGATAGTATATACAACGGGCTGCGGTGATGATACAGTTTCTTCAAATTACAATATAGACCTGCCAAGGTTCAACTGGAGGATAGTAAATCTGTATGGATACTATTTTGATCAGGTGAGGGCTAAAGATACTGGTAATGTTTACTTGTTAGGCAGCACAGGCAATAATCTGTATAAATTATCAGGAGGTAATTTAACAGATTACTACATTGGTGAGGATCCAATAAAACTCCTTGCCGGTACCGAAAGGGACATAGTGATATTTGCCATGACAGATACCCGTGAACTCAAATTCATTTTTTGGAATGGTTCTGCCACAGAGATCTTTACCGGACTATTTTTATCTGATACTTTAGGTACCTATTTCAACGGATGTGCAACTGAAGACCTGGGAGCATGGATATGCTCACAAAGCGGCATAGTTTCATATAGCAGCGGAAACATAAACCGCTACTCGCTTGATGATCCGTTTTTTATACCTAGAGAAATTTTTACGAGTCATCACAACACTATCAGAATAACAGGTAAAAGCAGAGAAATACAAGTAATGTATGAATTCCGGGATACCTCGTTTGTAAAGATCTTTGAGTATACAGGTAATTATGAATTAAGAGTATTAAATAACCAGGCGTGCGGATATTATATTGATCAGAATATGACCGGACCTTGTTTTTATGATCTTTCAGGTACAAGTTTTACTGAAAACTCCTGTATCAGCACTAACATACCTATATCATTCGGAAATAATCTTTCAGGTTCATCATTTTCCAATCTTTTTTTGTATGTTTATTCAGCGGCCTTATTCAACGAATTAAGTTCAAATGGTATTCTGCATTGGAACGGGAACAAGCTGAGCAGGGAATTTAAGTTTGATGTAAAACAACCGGGTATAGTTGACCCGATATTTAGTTTTCATAATATTGATGAGAACAACCTGCTTATGCTCGAAGGTGAGTATACAAGAATTAAATTATATTTAGGAACCCGCAAGTAGATGTAAAATAAAAAAGTCAGGCTGTAACCTGACTTTTCAAAATTTGGAACATTAATTCAACTTTACTTACCCGGAATTTGTGATTTTATATACTCCGCAGGAACAAGATAGATCTTTCCTACTTCCCCATCATAAGCTTTTGTTATCATTCCAAGGAAATCACCCGCCTCGTTAAATACGGCTCCGCCTTCAAGAGAAATTGGTTTATTAGGCTTTATCTCTATCAGGCTGGTGTTATTTGTCCATTTCTTAACCGCTGACATCATTCCATCCATTGAATACACAACTGATGACAGAGTATTTGGATAGTAGAACAGTTTTACTTTATCGCCATATTTAGCTGAAGAAAGCGATGCATATTTAATAGCCTTAAACTTATCCGGCGCGCCGTATCTTAAGAATACAAGATCCTGTTTTTGATCGAGGTCCTTTTCCGTCATATCGTCAATTCCGGCAAGCGAATCAGATGGCAGAATAACGCTAAAGAAACCCGCGCCTTCTATCAGGTTCATAAGCTCAAAATTTGTAACTAAAAGACCTTCTTTTAAGACAACTCCCGTGCCGATTTTTACGGGTTCTTTATTCCTGTTATATACCTGAACTCTTATTAAAGGATTTTCCTTCTGGCTTACCTTTCCGATTGAGCGATCAATTTTTTCAGCATATGTTAACTCCAATGTAGGATCTTTTACCAGCGAAGCGGTATCTGTCTGCTGGTTGAACATGATATTTTCCATGGTCATTTCCCAGGTCAGTATCCTGCCGGAAGAAGTCATTGCATTTGATTCTTTTACATCAAACGGGAATTCAATTGTATAAGTAACTCTTTTTGCGGGGTATGTAGGACTGAACACGCTGTTCATAAGCTCATCATCAAAGCTGCGCTCAGCTTTGCGTGTTGTGTGTTTAAAGAAGAGGTCGCCTTCATCATACTGGAACTTCAAGGTGCTGAACTGCACGGGAAGCTGGTTTGACCAGCTGAATGTGCATTCCTTAATTACCTTGAGAAGAACGATCGGTTCATCAAAGTGATACTGAAGGAAAATTTCTTTGGTACCATCAGCATTTGTGGTTACCTTTACTTCTTTTACTGATGTTCCTCCAACCCTGCCCATATCCATTTTGATACGGTTTTCTATCATGCTGTTATCGTTAACACTATCGGCGCGTTTTTTCCATTTACCCGTAGCATCGCTGGTTGCGAGTATGTTCATGCGTTCAAAAAATTCCTTATCAAGCGTTACATAAAGATTCTCGTCTCCTGATCCGTCCGGGTTCATTTTAATTTCTCTTTTGACATCAAAACATCCTGATGATATAAAGAGAACTACCGGCAAAAACGAAAGTAAAATAAATTTAGTAAATTTTACCTTTTTCATGACTTTTCTGATAATTTTTTGGATTAAAAAAATATTACAACTTATAAGAACAGATTCTCTACAATTACAAATATAACCTGCAACCTGTCACCTAAAACTTAAACAGTAACTTTATTAACCTGTTTCTGTACTAAAAATAAAACTAACATAAGTAAATTTAAAGGCAAAATGCAGATAATAAGAAAAGCTTCCATATTTCCAAGCAGGGCGGTTATTACGCATAATGTAATGTGAGTTGTTGAGCCAACATAGCTCCACAATCTTAAAAGCAGGCGGTTTTTGGCGTAATAAACCTTTGGATTAGGCTTCTGTTCGTTGTGATTTTCCTCGTGGTCTTTCTGGATCTTAAGCTGCAAAGCGGAATATTTCAGGTAAATGGATATCAAGAACCGCTGAAAACCATGCGAGCCGTTTTCTTCCAAACGCTGTCTTTCATCTTCGTATTCCTTTATCTCTTCAATGATATTCTGTGCTCTGCCGTAGACCACTTCAAGGAATTTATTCCGGTAAAAATCGAAGTAAAACGCCTGAACTGCGGAGGAGATCCCGCCAAGAATTGCCGTTACCCAGATATATACCACGGGGTCCCACTGTAAAAAAGAATTACCCCAAAGATTAACTTCATGCCAGTGATACTCTCTTGCCAGCCCGATACCAATTCCGAGAAAGATAAAAATACTTACAATGTAATCCACAAAGCCGTCAACTATCCTGCCAACTTTTGTACCGTTCTTTTTAAGACGGGCAATCTGCCCGTCGGCACAATCAAGCACATTGCTGGTAAAATATAAAATTGCGCCAATGACAAGGAATGTATATCCGCCAAAACCGAACATAATTCCGGCAGTTGAGCCAATTGTGAGCGCGGCAACTGAAACCATATCGGGGGTAATATTTACAGAGTAAGTTGCCTTAACAAAAAGGAAGGCAAGCGGGCGGTAAACAATGAGGTCGAATATTTCTTCGACCTCAATAGCTTTCAGAGATGACTTATATTGGCTGTATAAACTCAATATTTATTTTTCAGTTCGTAAATAGCGGTTCCGGCCATATGTTATTTCCAGTTTACTTCTTTGCAGTATTTAACAATTGTATCCATAAGCAGTTTGTTTTCCTCTTTTGTACCAAGAGAAATTCTCGCTTCTGTTCTGAACGCGTCTTCATCAAGGAATTTTATCCTCAAATTGCGGTCATCAAGATATTTCTTAAGTCCCATACGTATTTCAACCGGTATATCCACCAGCATGAAGTTCGCAAATGATCTGAATGGTACAAATCCTTTCAGGCTCAGGAATGTTCTGTACATCATTTCCTTATCTTTTTCATACTGCTTACCAATTTTCAGATACCACTTGATGTTATCAAGCGCGATCTCGCCTAATTTCTCTGAAACACGGTTATAGCCAAGGTATCTTGTAGTGAAGTTGATAAGAACATCAAGATTTTTGCCGGCAAATGCAAAGCCTATGCGGAATCCTGCCAGTGCGAAGAACTTTGAAAAAGTTCTACAGATCACCAGGTTTGGATATTCATCAATGTATGGTTTTACGTATTCATTTTCAGTAGAGCCAAATCCCCAGTAAGCTTCATCAATCATGGTAATGGTATCTTTGGTAGCATCAAGGAATTTTTTCAGGTCTTTGGAATCAATGCGGTTACCTGTTGGATTGTTTGGTGATGCAATTACAACCACTTTGGGTTTGGTATCATTGTATATCTGTATCATTGTATCAACATCATACAGGTAATACGGAATTCCGTCCATTGTACCTTTTTTCATAGGGTACTCAACATTTGTACCTCCGCGCTCAGATGCAACTTTCTTGTAATACCACCATGCTTCGCGGGGAATAAGTATTTTATCACCCGGATTTACATAACAGTGAATGATCTGTTTCAGCAGATCTTCTGAGCCGTAACTTAAAAGCACATGTTTTTCATCGAAGCCAAAATCATCAGCTATCCTTTTTGAGAGCCTTGATTTTATGCCCTGCATAAAATCGCGGGAATACCAGGAAAGGAGCTGCATATCCACTTTTTTAAGGAATTTGTAAACTTCAGGCACTGGTCCTGTTTGTGATTCGTTTCTATCAAGAAACAAAGGCTCTTTGGGATACTTGCTGCTTTTATCTGCTTTAGTCTTTTTAACAGACTTTTTGGTATTGGATGATTTTTTTGCTTTTTTCTTTTCTTTTGCCATAAAAATTAGTTATTAGTTAGTGCCTCAACCCCGGGAAGGACTTTTCCTTCAAGGAATTCAAGGCTTGCGCCTCCGCCTGTTGAGACGTGGCTTACATCTTTTTCGAGTCCTGCTTTAGCTATAGCTGCCGCAGAATCCCCGCCACCTATAACAGTTACAGCGCCCTTTTTGGTTGCTTCGGCAAGCGCCATAGCGACTTCAAATGTTCCTTTTGCAAAGTTATCCATTTCAAACACACCCATTGGACCGTTCCACACAATTGTTTTGGCTTTTAGGATCTCCTCTTTGAACAATGAAATAGTTTTTGAGCCAATATCCATCCCAATTTTATCGGCGGGAATATTATCAGCATCAACTGTCGAATAGGCCGCGTCGTTTTCAAACTTATCTGCTGCAACCACATCAACCGGCAGCATTAATTTATTGCCGGCTTCAGCAATGAGCTCTTTTGCAAGCTCAACCCTGTCTTCTTCAAGAAGTGATTTGCCTATTTCGTATCCCATGGCTTTATAAAATGTGAATATCATTCCGCCGCCAACAAGTATTTTATCGGCTTTGCCCAGCAGGTTCTTTATCACCTCAATTTTACCTGAAATTTTGCTTCCGCCAAGTATTGCCACATAAGGATGCTCCGGGTGGGATACAGCTTTTGAAAGATACTCAAGCTCTTTCTGCATCAGGAAACCTGCAGCGCATTTTGAGATGTATTTTGTGACACCTTCCGTTGAGGCATGTGCGCGGTGCGCGGTACCGAAGGCATCGTTGATATATATATCACCGTATGAAGCAAGTTTTTTTGCAAATTCAGGGTTATTTTTTTCTTCTTCGTTATAAAACCGCAGATTTTCAAGCAGCAAAATATCACCATCCTGCAGGTCGTTCACAATTGCTTCAGTGCTTTCGCCAATACAGTCATCCGCGAATAAAACAGGTTTATCGAGTAATTCCGAAAGATGCATTGCAATGGGTCTTAAGGAGTATTTCAGATTCTTTTCCCCCTTGGGTCTGCCCATATGACTCATTAAAATAAGCTTTCCGCCTTCGGATATTACTTTTGAAATTGTCGGCAAAGATTCAACTATCCTCTTATCATCGGTAATTTTGCCTTCTGTTTCTTTTGACATCGGGACATTGAAATCAACCCTTACTAAAACTCGTTTGGATCTTAGTTCACCATTTTTGGAAAGGTCTTCTATTGTTAGTTTGTTCATTCGAATTATTAAAAACCGATTAAACGGTTTACCATTATTAAATAAAATACCCACGACTAAAGTCGTGGGCTAAAATTATTATTTTTTAATACCCTGCTTTAATTACTTTTTCAAGCAGGTCAACTATCCTGCAGGAGTAACCCCATTCATTATCATACCATGAGATCACCTTAAAGAAACGTTTTTCGCCTTTCAGGTTATTGCCAACTGTCGCAAGCGAATCATATATAGATGCCCTTTCATCGTGTATGAGATCGCTTGAAACAAGCTCTTCATTGGAGTATCCAAGTATTCCTTTTAAGTATGTCTCTGAAGCTTTTTTCATTAAAGCATCAATTTCTTCAATTGATGTTTCTTTTTCTGTTCTGAAAGTGAGATCTACGGCAGAGACATCTGCAACCGGCACTCTGAATGACATACCGGTTAATTTGCCTTTTGTTACAGGCAGTACTTCACCAACGGCTTTAGCCGCGCCTGTTGATGAGGGTATAATATTGATAGCAGCAGCTCTTCCGCCGCGCCAATCTTTTTTGCTTGGCCCGTCAACTGTTTTCTGTGTGGCAGTGTATGCGTGGATAGTAGTCATCAATCCGCTCTCTATGCCAATTCCTTCTTTAAGTAATACATAAACTACAGGGGCAAGACAGTTTGTAGTACAAGAAGCATTTGAAATAACATTATGCTCTTTGGGGTCGTATTCATTATCGTTTACACCCATAACAAGGGTTTTTACGCCGCCTTTGCCGGGAGCTGAAATAATCACCTTTTTGGCGCCGGCATCTATGTGTCCTTTGGCTTTTTCCATATCTGTGAATAATCCTGTACATTCTAAAACTATATCCGCTCCAAGTTCTTTCCAGGGCAGTTCAGCCGGTGATTTTGTAGCAGCAATACACTTAATTTTTTCGCCATTTACAACAAGTACATCATCGCCATCGGTAGTTACAGTTCCGTTAAATTTCCCGTGAACTGAATCGTATTTTATCTGGTAAGCAAAGTATTTAGCATCGGTACTTACATCAACAACAGCAACCACATCAATTTCTTTTCCTAATACACCGCGTTCTGCCATAGCGCTTAAAACCTGGCGCCCTATTCTTCCGAATCCGTTTATTGCAACTTTTGCAGCCATTGTAAGTTAAACTCCTGTTCTACTTTTTAGTTCTTTGTTTGCTGAATAGAAATTCAGTAAGTAAAACGTAAAAATACCGAAAAATGCAGATTTATTCAATGTATAATAAAAAAGCCTGTCCAAAACAGGAGGACAGGCTTTGCAAAATCAGAAAATAAGGCAAACTACTCCATAGCAGTATAAGTGCCATCCGCATTCAGGATCAGGGTATGCAGCTTGCAGGCATCCATACCTGTAAAGGTAATGGAATTACCGGCCAAATCTGTGATTTTCATATCAAACGCACAGGTAGCGCCGTAATCAGCGGGAATATCAACCCTAACAGAGGTGCTGTTTTCAAAGAGGTCGTTAGGCAGAATGTCATTTCCCCAGTTGCCGGTCTCTGCGGGAGTAACATAAATATTATTCAGTGTAACACCGGTATTGTTGGTTACAAAGAAGTAAAGCGCCTGTGACTGAGTACTGCTTTCTGCAAAAAGGAACATTACTGCCAACATTGAAGCTGCTACTAGAATTCTTTTCATTTTAGTTTGGTTAATTATTAAATGTTACAGCAAAGATAACTAATAAAATATATATCTCCTACTTTCTTTACAAACTGTTACAAATAAAGGCTGTTACATGGTTCGCAGTTCAACTGTAACTCCCCAAAATATGATATAGAACATTGATATTAACCCCATAGATAGCTATATTTGTGAATATTTTTTAACTGAAATGCGGGTATTTTGAGGTGTTTTTGATAAAAATACCCCTGATTTCGTTCAAAATCGATTAAAAATCACTCAAAACCGATAACATTAAAATAAGGAGAATTTGGGCATTTTATGGGTTCAACATCAGATCTGAGAAACGGCTTGGTAATCAAGTATAACGGTGAGCTGCACATAGTTATTAAATGGGAACACAGAACCCCGGGCAATCTTAGGGCATTTTATCAGGTTAAGATGAAGAACCTGAAGAATGGCAAAACCATTGAAAATCGCTTCCGTTCGGGGGAAGAAATTGAAGTAGTAAGAATGGAAACAAGGGAGTATCAGTACCTTTACCATGACGGTTCAGGCTATGTATTTATGGATAACAACAATTATGACCAGGTATCAATCCCTGATGACATAGTAGGCGATCAGGCACAGTTCCTTAAGGAAAGTGAGAATTGCCAGATAATGTTTGACGGTGAAAAACCGGTTACTGTTGAAATTCCGCCGCATGTAGAACTAAAAGTAATTGAGGCACCGCCCGGCAACAAGGGCGATACCGCAACAGGCGGAACAAAACCCGTCGTTGTGGAAACAGGGGCAACCGTAAATGCCCCGATGTTTATCAGCGAGGGAGATGTGATCAAAGTTGATACAAGAACCGCCGCTTATCTGGAAAGAGTGAAGAAGTAAAAAGGCAAAAGCAAAAAAGAGTTCAGAAGCAAAAAAGAAACCAAACATTGTAAAGATTTTTATAAAAGAATAAAAGCAGCAAATATTGAAGACAAAAATGTCTAACACCCACAATCCATTAATAATGTGAGGATAAAATAAAGCAAATGAAAACTGATCTAAACTACATCAAAAAGCTTTTGAAGATCCTGGAATCAGGCGAGATCAACGAGATCGAGATCGAAGAAGAAGGTACCAGGGTTAGAGTTGTTAAATCAAAACCGCAGGAAGCCGTGCAGGCACCGCAGATGATAACCTACGCTGCACCGCCAATGCAGCAGGCTCCGCAGGCGGCAGCCCCTGTTGCGGCTGCGCCAAACGCGCCGGCAGCTAAGACTGAGGAGAAAAAAGAGAATACTTCGGCCAGCGGTAAAGAACTCATAGAAATTCGTTCACCTATCGTTGGTACTTTCTACCGCGCGCCATCTCCAAATGCAGATCCATATGTCGCAGTAGGACAGCAGGTATCAAAAGGAAATATATTGTGTATAATTGAAGCAATGAAACTGATGAATGAAATTGAGTGCGAATACGAAGGCAAGATCACCAAGATACTCGTTGAAAATGCGCAGCCGGTTGAATACAACCAGGTACTTTTCCTTGTAGAGCCTAATTAATTATTGCTTTTGATAATGCGCAATGGAGCCGAAATTTTTCCGGCTTTTAAAAAATATTATTAAGACTACCTAAGAAATTGCTAAAGAAAATATTAATTGCCAACAGGGGCGAAATTGCCCTGAGAATAATACGAACCTGCAGGGATATGGGCATCAAAACAGTTGCGGTGTATTCCGAAGCAGACAAAGAATCTCTGCACGTCAGGTTTGCTGACGAGGCGGTATGCATAGGGCCGCCGCCATCAAGAGAGAGTTATTTGAGCATTCCCAGAATAATTGCGGCCGCTGAAATTACAAACGCAGACGCAATACATCCTGGGTACGGATTCCTTGCCGAAAATGCTGAATTTTCGGAGATATGCAGAGAATCAGAGATCAAATTTATCGGGCCATCCGCAGATATGATAAAATCTATGGGTGATAAAGCTTATGCAAAAGACACAATGAGAAAATCCGGAGTTCCGGTTGTACCCGGCAGCGATGGCGTAATTTCAAGTGTTGAAGAAGCAAAAAAGATAGCAGCAGAATTCGGTTACCCGGTACTCATCAAAGCATCTGCCGGAGGCGGAGGCAAGGGTATGAGGATAGTAAACCAGGATAGCGAAATGGAAACAGCCTTCAACATGGCTACCAATGAAGCGCTTAATGCGTTCGGCAACGGTGAAGTATATGTTGAAAAATTCGTTGAAAATCCAAGGCACATAGAAATTCAGGTATTAGGAGATCAGTTTGGAAATGTGGTTCATTTGGGCGAACGTGATTGTTCAGTTCAGCGCAGACACCAGAAGCTGATTGAAGAAACCCCTTCACCGTTTATCACTGATGAAATCCGGGAGGCAATGGGCGCGGCAGCCGTAAAGGGAGCTAAATCAGTTAACTATGAAGGTGCAGGTACAGTTGAGTTCATTGTTGATAAGAATAAAAACTTCTATTTCATGGAAATGAATACACGCATACAGGTTGAGCATCCTGTAACCGAGCAGGTAACAGGTGTTGATCTTATCCGTGAGCAGATAGCTGTGGCATCAGGGTTAAAGCTGAAAGTAAAGGATGTAAAACGTTCCGGACACTCAATTGAGTGCAGAATAAACGCCGAGAATCCTGATAAGAATTTCGCACCTTCTCCCGGAAAAATAACATCTTTTCATATGCCCGGCGGAATAGGTGTACGTGTGGATACACATGCATACGCTAATTACTATATACCTCCTTTCTACGATAGTATGATAGCAAAATTAATTGTTACAGCAGATGATAGAGATGAAGCTATAAAAAGAATGTACAGAGCGCTTGATGAATTTATAATTGAAGGCGTGCATACTACAATTCCTTTCCACAAGAAAGTTATGCGCCATGAGAAATTCATAGATGGTGATTTTGATACAAGCTTTATCGAAAAATATGGTTTAGCGTAAGGATCACGGTTTAGAAACAGCAAATTCAAAACGGGCTATTAAAGCCCGTTTTTTATTTCTCTCAAAACAGCAGTATAATTAATTATCTTTTGGAAGCAGGTTTACGCTTTGCCGTGGGTTTTTTAGCGGCAGTTTTTTTCTTTGCGGCTGATTTCTTTTCCGCAGGTTTTTTTACAGCTTTAGGCTTAGCCGGTTTTGAGGAAGGCTTGCCCTGCGGCGCTTCATCGGTTACTTCAGTGATCTCAGCATCGCCCCATAGTTTTTCGAGGGAGTAGAAGCTGCGCGTATCCTTCAGGAAAACATGCACCACGACGTCAACAAAATCAAGCAGTACCCATGATTTCATGTTGGTGCCTTCTTTGTGCCACACGGTTTCACCGTCTTTTTTCGCGCCTTCAAGTACAGCATCAGCAACAGCTTTTACCTGAGGTTCGGAATGCGCCGTACATATCACAAAAAAATCTGCTATAGTAGTGATTTTCCTGAGGTCAAGGATCTTAATATCATCAGCTTTTTTGGTTAAGGCAAGTTCAGCGAGTTTGAAAGCAAGTGTTTTGGAATCCAAGTTTTATAAACTTTCTATATTATTTAAAATTTAATTATAAAAAAAATTTCAGGAGCATTGACGCAGTCAATGCAGTCCAAAAAGATCATGGTTTTGTTTGTGTTTCCGTTTGGTGTTTGAACGGAATAAGTTCCTCGTAATCTTTTCCTATCACAACTGTCGCATCTAAGAAATAATTCTTATTCATCTGCTGAATGACGTATTTATCAGATACACCCAGGGAAAGCGCGACGCGTTTAGCATTTTTCATATTTCCCGCGCGGTCAATCACCATTGTAGTTTTAATATCCTGAGTTGTGAAGTTACCCATTTCAACCACATCAAAACCTTTAGAGCGCAGGTATTCGGTGAATTTATCTGCAATGCCCGATACTCCGCAGCCGTTTTGTACATCTATCTGCAGTGTGCCGCCGGATGGCTGCTTGGTAAGATAAGTGGTTGAATCAACCACCTGAGTTTTCACATCTGTTTGGGGAGTTGTAAGGCGCTTAAAAAGATTATAGAAAAGGTAAATTGTTACAACTGCCAGCAGAACAATTAAAATGTTAATGGAATAATTCTTGAACTTACTTACAAATTCACCTGAATTTGCTGGTGGCATTAATAACCGAATTAGTTAAATGAATTTTGAAACCGGCTAAGGCTCTTTACCTGCCAAGCCAGTATGGATTGTAATAGCTGTTATAATAATTATCGTAACCGTAATAACCGCCTTTGGGGTTAAAATAATTTACACTTATATGCATATCCTTTGTCGGACTGTAATCAAGTGAAACCCTGCTAAGATTAATACCGTTCAAAGAATTCTGGAAATCTTTATTAATAGCAGGATTATTTGAGCCTATAGAAGCATAAGGCGAATACTGCATTGTTACATCAGCGCTCAGATTCAGGTTCTTTAAAATTTTATAGTTCATTGTAGCAGTATAAGAAGCAAGACTTACCGAAGTATTTCCGCCTGTCATAACATTCATACTGAATGAATGAGTAACTGAAAAATTCTTGGGGTTTATAAACCCAAGAAGAAGTCCGTTGCCTGATTTAAGCTTGGTTTTTGTCTTATTTGGGATCTCTTTAAACTGCGAAAATGAAATACCTGTAACTAGGGCTAAAATAACTGCTATTAATGCTATTTTTTTCATTTTTTGCTATTTTATTGAATACAGAATAATAATTAATGGTTATTAAATCAATTGATTAATACTACTACAAATGTAAAGAAATGTAATGAAAACCGGGGCAATATAGATGATAATACCTGTAATTGAGCAACTGAAATCACTGCAAAAAGCTGTATTTACATAATAAAAGAAGGAACTTCAAAATAAAGTTCCCTCCTTTTAGAACCGGGGCGGCCATTCCCGCTTCCGGTTTTTTGTCCTCGCTGCTTCCTCTTCCTTTGTACTACGGGGGTAATATAAAGAAGCTCTTATTCAATTAACATATTTTTCAAGCTGATTTGAAGAAGTCAGCGGTTTGATTATTTTACAAGTACCATTTTTTTGGTATCAGTGAAACTTCCTGAGGTCAAAGTATAGAAGTAGATACCGCTTGAAAGCCGCGAAGCGTCAAAATCAGCGGTATAATTTCCGGCATTCATATTCTGATCCAGAAGCACTGCCGCTACTTTGCCGGTAATATCAAATACGGTCAGTTTAACATTTCCGCTTGCGGGAATTGAAAATTTGATATTGGTTACCGGATTGAACGGATTAGGATAATTCTGGCTTAATGAATACAGCTCAGGTACTTCGGTATTGTTCTGGTTTATTCCGGTCAGCAAACCCTCCTGGTTTGAGTATACGTTGGTTGGCCCAAAACCGGCATATGAAAACGCGCACAGGCTTGTTACCGGAGCCGGTGAATATACCATACATGTTGGTGATACAGATGTTGATGCAGTGTTGCTGTTACGTTTATAAACTGTCGAACCCAGGTTACCGATCCTTCCGCCAACTCTAAGATTGATGGAGTCACCGTCACTTGATACCCAGATGCCGTTGAACGGTTCATTTCCGTTCGGATTGGATGAGCACCATGTAAATGCTTTGTTATTTCCGTTTGACGTACCTCCCAAAGTAAAGTCCGTACTCCACAACCCGCCGCCATTTACAGTAGGGCAGTAATAAGAAACACCATTTTTTGTAACCGTAAACATTGCAGAATCGCATGACCTGTTTTGTTTTACTGTCAGGGATGGTTTTTCGTATTTCACATTAGCGCCGCCGGAAGTAACGAAATAAGTATTGTTAGATGCTACCGGAGACCATGGTGTCCTGATTATCCTGATCTCGTAGTTTGTGGAGCTGAAACGTCTTTCTACCGCTATCCAAACTGAATCGGTTGATGAACCTGAACCGGGTCTTAATTCGGCGCTTGGATAGAAGTCGTTCCATCCGGAGCTGAATGTAACACCCGTCCAAGTCTGACCCCAGTTAACGCTTCTGTAATACTTGAAATTATTGGTGGTAGTAAGTGCATTATTTGATTCTGTGCACATAACACCGATCCATGTAGCCGTTGTATAGAAAGCACCGTCACTTACGGCAGATGCAAATGAATACTCCTGCCCGGCCGGCGGAGAAGCAATATTGCCCGCGTACCATGCTGATCCGTTCCTTCTCCAGCTTCCAAAGGACATAGTCGCGTTATCGTTGTTGCTTGATGATGAAACAGTATAGAAAACAAAAATTCTTGTTGAATCCGGATTTCCGCCTCCGTCTCTTAATTCAACCAGCAAGCTGACTGTTCCAATATAATTTGAGGTGTACTGAATACCATTTGTATAAACCCAGCTTGCGCCGCCATTGCTGGAGCGGTATACATCTATCCTTCCGTTGGTTCCTGATACAGGAGCACGATTGTACGCAACGTACATGTTTCCGTCTTCACCCATTTTCATATCAATTTGCCTGAAATACGGGTCA
This sequence comes from Ignavibacteria bacterium, assembly GCA_041859235.1. Classification (GTDB taxonomy): domain Bacteria; phylum Bacteroidota; class Ignavibacteria; order Tepidaquicellales; family OLB5; genus OLB5. Next base: position 17,514 of record JBHEKV010000094.1, read on the forward strand.
CCGAATTTAACTGAGCCTGAGTAAACAGTTACATCATTGTTATACCAGTCAGAATTAAATGGCGGCTGCACAGATTCGGTTTGCTGCGGAACTTCAAGACCTTCCTTATGCTCCATAGCATTGAATTTATTCCCGGCGGGAATCTTGCTATCCATCAGGTCCATGATTCTTTTAGCCTCAGTTTCATTTCCTGATTCCTGGGCTGTTTTAAGCTGGTCTTCGAGGTAAGCAGGATAAAACCTGCCGCCTTCATTGAACTGCCCGCGCTGCTGCTCTATGGCAGTAGGCTGATTGGTGCTCTGCGAGGAGCCGATCTCGTCCTGTGCGGAAAGAACTCCGCTGAATAAAAATGCAGTCAACACTGCAAGAAGTTTGAATCGTTTCATTTTGTTCTCCGTTTATATTAGTTTAATTAATTCCCCCTAATTACTGCAAATATATGTTCAGCATATTTGCTGAAAAAATCATTCTTTTGAATATTTCATAAGTCAATACCGTTATTTACACAGTTAAATGTTCATTTTTTGCATATTTTCGTAGAAAACAAGACGGGGGTTTATAGAAGTCGATGAGAACATCAGATGATCTGTTTCAGCTGATCAAGTCAATGAGCAAATCAGAAAAGGGTTATTTTAAAAAATTTGCCTCAAAACATACGATCGGTGAAAAAAATACCTACGTAAGGCTTTTTGATGCGATTGATGCCCTTAGCGAGTATGACGAGGCACAGATAAAAATGAAATTTAAAGGTGAAAAATTCGCTGAAAAGCTTTATTCCACCAAAAACTACCTTTTTAACCTTATACTTAAAGCCTTAAGTTCTTACCATGCAGAAAAATTCGCGGTATCAAAACTGAATATGATGATGATAGAGCTTAATGTCCTGTTCGAAAAGGGGCTCTATAAACAATTCAGAACCCTGCTGAACAAGGCTATATCAATGGCAAGAGAAAATGACAAACCCTTTTATCTGGCGCTGCTTTATAACAAAGCGCTGACAAGCCTTGCGACGGATTATTATGCAAACTTCGATGAAATGGACTATGTAAGCCTGAAAAAGGATACATTGGAGAATCTTAAGAACCTGAGCATTAATGAGCAGTACCATATTATTTATAACGATATGTTCATGTTCACAAAAGAAACAGGGAACATACGGAATGAAAAAGACCTTGAAAAACTTAACAGCATTGTGAACAATGAGCTGATGCAGAATATTTCCTTCGCGAAGACTTTTGATTCAAAATTCAAATTTTATACAGTGCTCGGTCATTATTACAGAATTATCGACGACAGACCGCAGTGGCTGAAATACCGCAAAGAGCTTGTTCTTTTGATGGAAAGTGACAAGAAGTACATCAGGGAGAACCCGAGAAGTTATGTACTTGCACTGAATAATTATCTGCACGCCTGTGTAATTACAGGTAAAAATTCCGAGTTCGAAATTTACATGAAGAAACTGAAGCTGTTTTCAAAACAGTTTGAAAACAAAAAGGAATTCCTTGATATCCAGTCCAGAATATTTTTGCTCATAAGCGATCTGGAGCTTAATTACGCCATAAAATCATTAAAAACGGATAACCTGAGAAGCATCACAGGCAGTATTGAAACAGGTTTTGAGAAATATAAAAAATCAATCAGCGAAAACAGGAAACTTTCAATTTATAACAGGATGGCATATGCATATTTTCTGATGAAAGATTTTGACAAATGCATTTTTTATCTGAACCGTATACTGAATGTTTCCAATCCTAAAATTGATCCGGAGCAGAACATTTTCGCAAGGATAAGAAGTCTGATAGTACATTTTGAGGCAGGTAATTATGACCTGCTGGAGTATACCGTCAAATCAACACGGAGATTTCTGGAGAGAACGAACAGAATATTCAAGTTTGAGAAGCTGATACTTGATTTTATTACGCGCGCGATGAATTACAGCAGCGATGACCAAAGATATGGATTGTATGAAGAATTGAAATACTCAATAGAAAAGATATCAAATGACAAGTTTGAAAAGAATATTCTTGAACAGTTTGATTTTGTTTCGTGGATAGAAAGCAAGCTTACTCATACCGGAATGATTTATGTACTGAAGAAAAAAGCCATTTAATTAATTTTTTAGGACTCACATTCATTCCTTTTGTACTGAAATATGTCTTTATTTGCGTCTCATTCTATTTAATAATGCTGAGCAGAAATATCCTTACACCAACAATACATAATGCAATTGCCAAAGCTTTAATGATGAAATTTGCTTTCATTTTTTTAGAAAGTTTTGCACCAAGCTGTGCCCCGGCAATAACGCCAATACCCAGGTAAAGTGTTTTTGATGCACTATCCCACGTATAAGAGCCGTCAAGGATGTGTGTCAGTGAACCCGCTAAAGCCATTATTGCGAGAACAAAATGTGACGTTGCTGTTGCTATATGAACCGGGAAGTTGAGCATGTTGACCATTGCCGGAACGTGGATAATTCCTCCGCCGATACCAAGGAGGCTTGATACAAATCCAACAAGCACGCTTATGAAGATGCCTGTTTTATGCTCAAACGCGTAAGCATATACATTATCTTCGCTGTCAATAATGTGTCTTCTGGAATAATGCCCGGGAACCGGTTTTGATACACCTGACTGTTTAACAGACCTAAAAAATAAATAAACTGAAACCACAATAAGTATGATGCCAAATATGATATTAAAAATCTCTCGGTTGATGAATTTGACGGTATAAGAACCTGCAATAGCTCCGGGTATGGCCGCAATTGAAAAAATTAATCCTGAGCGGTAATCGATCTTTTTCATTCTGGAATATGCAAGAGAGCCTGAGGCCGCATTAAAAAAAACAACTGCAAGCGAAATACTGGTAAGGATCTCAGGATCCTGATCAGGGAACATAAGCAAAAGCACAGGCATAAGCACAAATCCCCCTCCTGCACCAACAAGAGTTCCAAATGTTCCTATAGCGAAGCCGATAATTATAAGGCTAAGCTCAACAAGCATAATTTCACACGTTAATTAATTCCTGTTATTCCGAAAGAATTTCCTCATAGTACTTTTCGTACTCGGGAATAATTTTTTCCGCGGAAAAAAGAGTGGTGGCTCTATCAAGTGCGTTTTCAGAAAAAACCTTGTACCTGTTCGGGTCTTCAAGCAGTCTTAAGGCATAATCAGCCATTTTGTCAACATCGCCAATTTCCGCAATGTAGCCGGTTTCACCGTGCAGATTAAGTTCAGGCAACCCACCGGCATTAGAAGATATAACCGGCAACCCGCAAGCCATTGCCTCAAGGGCCGAAAGGCCGAAACTTTCGGATTGTGAAGGCATAAGGAATAAGTCTGAGACTGATAATATTTCAGTAAATGACTCCTGTTCACCATAGAACTTCACATTTTCAACCAGTCCAAGATCTTTAACCAGGTATTCACATTTGCTTCTTTCCGGCCCATCACCAATAAGCAGCAATTTAGAAGGCAGCTTATCGTTTATCAGCTTGAATGCTCTTATGGCATCATCTACGCGTTTGAGCGGGCGGAAGTTTGAAGTATGAACAAGTATCTTTTCACCATTCTTTGAAAGCCTTTCTTTAAGGCATTTTGTTTCATTGTTATCAACTTTTTTGTAGATATCCTGGTTGATAAAATTAGGGATTACCTTAATTTCTTTGGTTATTTCATACTGCGATTGTGTTTTAGTTTTCAGGAACTCCGATACTGCGGTAACACCATCAGATTTCTGCACAGAAAATTTCATAGTGGGAAGGAAACTTATTTCCAGCCCTGTCAAAGTAATATCCGTTCCGTGAAGAGTAGTGATGATCTTAATATTCCTGTTATTCTTTTTCTTTGAAAGCACTTCTTCTTTAATGATCTCTCTTGCAAGATAGGCGCTTGTTGCGTGAGGAATAGCATAATGCGCGTGGACAAGATCCAATCCGTTGAATTTTGCCACTTCAACTATTTTGCTTGCCAGCGCAATGCTGTAAAGCGGGAAATCAAACAGCGGGTAAGAAGCCATTTCAACTTTGTGAAAAGAAATATTATCAGAAAAACCCATATTAAGTCTCATGGGCATACTGTACGAAATAAAATGAACCTGGTGGCCGCGGGCAGCAAGCTCGATGCCAAGTTCTGTAGCTACCACACCGCTGCCGCCGTATGTAGGATAACAAAGAATGCCTATTCTCATAAATATTATATATTTAGAATAATTCCTGGATTGCTGATTTATTGAGAGCAGTAAAATAAGAATTAATGTTTATAGTTACTAACACCCAAGTATAGCCTTTTAAATCAAGACGTTCCAAACTCAAAATTCTTTATTGTCAATTCCAATGTGACACAACGCAAAATCGTACTTAACCGGGTCTTGCGGATCAAATTGTTTCAGTTTTTCAGTCAGCTCAAGGGCAAATTTCAGGTCTATTGTTTTCCTTTCGGTCAATTTAAGCGCTTTGGATATCTTAGCAATATGTGTATCAACCGGCATTATGAGCTTCGAAGTATCTACCACTTTCCACAGCCCTGTATCAATTTCGTCGCTTCTTACCATCCACCGCAGGTAAAGGTTCATACGTTTGCAGGTGCTCCGGTTTGCCGGATTTGAAAACAAATAATGGTAATACCTATCAGAGGGGGCGGGAATGTTTTTGTTGAGCTCGCCTGTAAAACCGGTCAAGGCAGGGATTAAACTACTGTCAGTTTGCTTAAAATGTGAAAGGAATAAGTTTTTTAGCGAACCATATTTCACAAGCGCATTTCTTAATGCACTGAACATATCAAGCAGATCGTTATGAGTATTGAACCTGTAATACAGGCCGGATAAGTATTTTTTATCTTTTCGTTTGGAAAAATTAATGGTAAATTCGTATGGTTTATTGCCGGTTTTTTCGAGAAGTAAATTGATAAAGCTGTTTATCTGGTCAACAGAACCATAGGCATAAGCCGCAGTGATCAATCCGATAAGCTCAATATCTCTTTCATCACTGAACCTGTGAAGAATCCACACTGGGTCTTTGGATGAGAATTTTTGCCTGTAACTTTGGTAATGAGCTTCTAATTTTTCTTTTAATTCAGAATAATTCAGATACAAAATGACAAAAGTTTATTTAACCGGTTCAGAAACAATAAATAACGAGATCAAAGCACTATTTGACGGCAAAGCCGAATTTATTAATAACATAGAATCTGCTGAGATCATATTCAATACTACCAATTTTCCTTATTCAGAAATTGAGGAAGAACTGAAATACATAGAGTCTCATTCACCCAAAGGAGTTCCTGTGTATACATCCTCACTTTGTTTCCCGGTATCGCAGCAGTGTACCTGCTGTGAAGCCCCGGAGAGACTGGTAGGCATTGGCTTATATAACACTTTTTCGAATGCGAAAAGAATTGAAATAGCGCCATCAAAAATAACAGATGCAGCAATACTTAAAAATGCAGAAAATTTCTTAACAGAAGCAGGCATGAACTACTCAATAGTGCCTGATAGAGTTGGACTCATATTCCCAAGAATAGTATCTATGATAATCAACGAAGCTGCGCAGGTATACAGCGAAAAAATAGCATCAAAAGAAGATATTGATACTGCAATGAAGCTGGGTACAAATTATCCGTTTGGTCCATTAGAATGGGCTGACAGGCTTGGTGTAGAACTGGTTTATAATATACTCACTGCTTTGCAGCGTGATCTTGGAGAAGACCGTTACAGACCGCACCCGCTATTGAAGGAAATGGTGAATTTGAATAAGAGGTTTTATCAATAACCTTTTTTGGATTGCATTGACTGCGTCAATGCAGCACTGACATAGTCAATGCAATCCAATATGATCAAATTCCTTTGCTATCCACTTAATATTTTCATCCCTTCTGAACCATGTCAATTGCCGTTTGGCAAAACGGCGGGTATTTTGTTTGATAAGTTCGGTCATTCTTTCTTTTGAGACTATACCATCAAGGAAATCGAATATTTCTCTTGCACCTACTGTATTCAAAGCATTATGAGTTTTATAATGATACCCTTTCTCTCTTAAAGCTTTAATTTCTTCCAGCATACCGTTGATTAACATTACATCAGTTCTTTTGTTGATCCTGTCATACAGCTCGCTTCGATCCAATTGAATGCCGTACATTTCAGCTTCAAAGTTTATTTCTATCTTATTGCTCTGGTGCTGTGAAATTGGAATGCCGGTAACATAAAACACTTCCAGTGCGCGGATAACGCGGCGCTCCTTAACCTCTTTCATCCTTTCAAAAGTTTCAGGGTCATGAGTTTTAAGTTCATTGAGCAAAAAATCAAATCCTTTTTCGGCTTTAAGTTCATATATCTCTTCCCGTTTGGTTCTGAACTTATTATCAAGCTCTTTATCATCACTTCCAATTTCAAAAAAACCGTATACAAGTGAATTCACATACAATCCGCTTCCGCCAACTACCAAAGGTATTTTCCCTTCACCAAACAATTCATCGATCAGGTTTCTTGCCTGTGAGCCGAACTCACCTGCATTAAATTCTTCGTCCAGCTCCAGTGAGTTTATGAAATGATGTTTGAATCTGCCCAATTCTTTATCAGTTGGCTGTGCTGTTGTAATTGGAATGTGCTTGTAAACCTGGCGGGAATCTGCCGAAATAATCTCGACAATCTTACCTGTTCTTTTCTCAATATTCTGTGCTGTTTGTAAAGCAAGGGATGTTTTTCCTGAAGCAGTTGGGCCGGTAATGACTATTATTTTTGGCTTTGCCATACAACAGCCTATACTTTCCAGCCTTCGGAGCCAATAAGAGGAACAAACTTGAAGTAATCGTAAAACTTCTTTTTAATTCCGGTTTCAGTTCTGGTAATTTCAACCAGTTTTTGTGTCTGCTGGTCACCAACCGGGATAACGAGTTTACCCCCAACATTCAACTGCTCAATCAGGTGATGTGGGATATCAGGTGCACCGGCCGTAACAATAATCTTATCATATGGAGCGTATTCTTCCCACCCAAGGGTGCCATCATCAAGCTTCAATTTAACTTCGTATCCTAACTGAGGAAGAAGGACTGAAGCATTTTCATACAGTTTTTCGATCCGCTCTACTGAATAAACTTCAGCACCAAGTTCACAAAGTACCGCAGCCTGGTAACCGGATCCGGTGCCAATTTCCAGAATTTTATCACCTGGATTGATTGTAAGGACCTGTGTCATATATGCTACAGTAAAGGGCTGCGATATGGTTTGAGCGCATTCTATGGGAAGAGCATTATCATCGTAGGCAAATTTCCTTAATGCATCAGAAATAAATTTTTCGCGGGGAATATCGTATATTGCCTTAAGTACTTTTTCATCTTTGATCCCTTTATCCCAGAGTCCTTCGACGAGTTTCCGTTTTTCTTCTTCCAGCAAAAGCATAAATACTACTCCTCGTCCATTTCTTCGAAAATTTCCTTCACCTCTTCCTTAACATCAGTTGATTCCAGTTCTTTCTTCATTTCACGTTTAAGTTCATCCAATGAATTCACAAATTTCAGCTTGCCGTCTTCGGCTATAGAAATACCGCCGGTTTCTTCTGAAAGAATTATTACCATTGCGTTTACATCTTCTGACGCTCCAAGTCCTGCCCTGTGACGAGTACCAAGTTTTCGTGTGCCGATCTTTTCAGTTGAAGATAATGGCAGAATACATCGCGCCGCCTCAATAATATTGTTGTTTATGATAACTGCACCATCATGCAGGGGAGATTTTGTACTGAATATCGAGATCAGCAGTTCCTTGCTGACTTTTGCCTGAAGCTGTTCACCTGTTTCGACAAAACTTGTGAGCCTATCGCCCATTGAAATTACAATTAATGCCCCCTGTTTACGATCCTTAAGTTCACTTAGGCCATCCACAATTTCGTTAATAGTTTCGCTGGCATTAATTTTGAGGAAATAACGCGCAATCCTGGTTCTGCCTATTACAAGAAGCAGTCTTCGGATCTCCGGCTGAAACAGAATGATGAAAGCAATAACCCAGATATCTGTCAAACGGCTGAAGATCCAGCCAAGAGATTTCATGTTGAATGTTTGGGCAATCAAAGAAGCAAGTATAATAAGGGTTAACCCAAGAAAGATCTGTGAGGCAATTGTACCGCGCATTACAAGGTAAAGCTTGTAAAATATATAAGTGACTATAATTATATCAATTATATCAATTAAATTTACGGTAATGAAGCCTATTTTGAACAGTTCCATGGTGCTGCAAATTTAATGATTTGGCTTTTTACATAATAGTTAATAATTTTGAATGATTTATTACAAGTAATGGCTGAATTGCCTTTGAATCATAACAAAAATATATGCCTAAAGAAATAAAACGCTGTGCATGGTGCGGCACTGACCCGCTGTATATGAAATATCACGACGAAGAATGGGGTGTACCACTAAGGGACGACGACAAATTATTTGAATTCCTGATATTAGAGGGATTTCAGGCAGGATTGAGCTGGAGGACAATACTTTACAAACGCGAGAATTTCAGGAGAGCGTTTGATGGATTTGATGCGCAAAAAATTGCGCGGTATTCTGAAAGCAAAATTCAGAAATTGCTGAACGATGCCGGCATCATAAGGAACCGGTTGAAAATTGCCGCAACAATAACAAATGCAAAAGCATATCTGGAAATCCAGGATAAAACCGGTTCATTTACAGACTACTTATGGCAATTTACAGACGGAAAAGTTAAAAAAAACGGGTGGAAGTCCTTGAAAGAAATCCCTGCCAGAACTGCGGAATCTGACGCGATGAGCAAACAACTGATCAAAGACGGATTCAAATTTGTGGGGTCAACTATCTGTTACGCCCACATGCAGGCAACCGGGATGGTAAATGACCATTTAGTTAATTGCCACAGGTACAAAAAAGTGAAATGAAAAATCAGAAAGCCGGCACAAAAATCATACCGGCTTCCTTTACCTTTACTTAACTAAAATGATCTTCATCGTTTTAGCCGTGATGCCATTGTTATTTTGAATTATCATTTTGCAGAAATACATTCCGCTTGAAAGCTTTGTTCCGTCAAAATTCACCGAATACGAGCCTTTATTCTGAATCTCTTCCAAAATTATATCAAGCTCTTTGCCAAGAATATCATATATTTTAAGAGACACAAAAGATAATTCTGAGACTGAATAGCTGATAACAGAATTCGGATTTGAAGGATTGGGAAATACTGATAGCTGCACTCCATGAGAATTTGGTAAACCTAATGATCGCAGATTATCGCCCTGGGTAAACCAGGTTACGCCGCCATCAGTTGTTTTGAGGATTATTCCTTCTGAACCGCCGGTATATGAGATCTGATCATCTACAACAAATAAGCAATTCAGGTTATTTGATATACCGCTTGTTTCATTTACCCAGCTCACACCGCCATCTGTCGTTTTGAGGATTGTACCTTCGGTCCCTACAGAAATGGCGTTTTGGTCATCAGCGAAGCGGATCCTGTAAAGTGTATTGCTAACTCCTGTAGCTATTGTTTCCCAGCTTTCACCCATATTTGTAGTCTTAATGATCGTTCCATTGCTGCCGGTTGCAAAGGCTGTGTTTTCATCAACCATAATTGTAAATACATAGTCAACATTCGGAGAGAATGAAGGAGAGCTGTACCATGAAAGTCCCCCGTTAGATGTAAGCAAAATTACGCCGCTCTGCCCGACAATCAATCCATTGTTTTCACTTCCAAAGGCGACTGAGCGGTAATTGATCTGTTTGGGAACATTTACATCCATAATTGCCGGTGCCCAGGATTCACCCTGATCGGTTGTTCTGAGTATTGTACCATTATCACCAACAGCAATACCAACTTCCGAAAGCCTCCCGCCAAAAGAAACACCATACAGATCGAGATTTACTCCTGCTGTTCTTGGAGACCATGTTGCACCCTGGTCAGTGGTTTTCAGGATCGTACCCCTGGTACCAACTACTACAATTTCCTCATCGCTTAAAATTGCGGTTTTCTTCAAAGTGTTGATAGTTCCGCTGGTTCTGTTAATCCAATTCAGACCGCCATCAGAAGTTTGCCTGATAGTACCGTTTGCGCCGATGGTTATTCCGTTTGCATCATCAATAAACTCCATGCACCACAAATCATTTCCCGCGGGCCTTTGCTGCGAGAATACCGGCTGCAGAGCAATTATACTTAAAGAGAAAATTATGTATCTAAAGTTACTGAAGAAAAAATTAATTAGAATATTTAAAGGTTTCATTTAATACTACTCCGTTTTTATATTAGCTATTTTATCAAAATCAGTTTTAATGTCTTTGAGAAGTTCTCAACGCTAAGCCTGTAGAAATAAATACCGCTGGCAATTTCAGTACCGTCAAATTCTGCGGTGTAATACCCTGCAGCAAGGTAGCTTGAGATCAAAGTTTTAACTTCCCTTCCCTGGATATCGTATACCTTCAGTGTAACATTAGCATCTGAAGGAACCTGAAAATTTATTTGTGAACTTGGATTTGATGGATTGGGATAATTTTGTGAAACATCATATTTTGCCGGTTTGCCAACTGTAACATCGCTGTTTAGGGCAAAGTATTCAAAACTATTATTATAATTTACCTGTTTCAGCCTGTAGCTATATTTAGCTGTGTTTAAATTTTGATCTATGTAACTGTAAAAACTTTCACTGTTTTTTGTACCATTGCCCTGAACATATCCTGTTTTTTTCCATTCGGCATCAAATTCAGAGCGCCGTTCAATTTCAAATCCCGCATTATTTATTTCAAAACCTGTTTTCCAGTTAAGTGTAACGTTCCTGCCGGAAACTGAAGCATTAAAAGATTCGAGCTGTACAGGCATTGGATAATCATAATCATCTATTGCAAAAAGGGTAAGATCAGCAAGCCCTGTTTTATATACAGTCCTTAATGTAATATCAAGTTCGGTATCATAATGAGTCCATTCACTATTTACATAATTCGCCATAGATATCCGGTTTTCATCTGAAATTGTTCCCGTAAGCGCGGGATCGTAGTAAAGTTTTATATCAAAAGTATACCCTAAGCCGCCCTGGGGGGCAAACAAAATATAAGAATTACCGAATTTGCCTGTTGTGGCAAGAGGCGGATTCGCTCCGGAGAAGTACTTTGCCGATACTGATACCGGCAAATTATTACCATGCCAGCTTACAGCAGCAACAGTATCACCGGCAAACATAAACAAGGTCGTTCCGCCGTCAGAAATTGAACCCGACTGGATCATAGCATGAGGTTCAGCTGACGGAGTAAATTCATAAGCACCAATATCAGGGGCTCCCCCGGCCAGAGTGGTACTTCTGACATTACCCGCGTAATCATTGTTTACCGATGTTATCTGGGTTCCCCTCCCGTTAAGAGACCAGGAGTCTGAATTATTTATATCAGGATTGAGATCTTCGTTTGAAGTAAAACCCGGATTGTAGTTAAGTGAGCTGCGGTCTTTACCGGTTGCAGTTATCCACTGCTGCAGAGTTAACGAAGCGCTGCCTGAGATCTTTCCGATTGCCTTTACACCGTTTCCAGCGGGGGCAACATAATAATTATTGTAATTAATATTCAGGAACTGTGAAGCATCAGACTGTGCGAAAACAGCACAGCTTCCGAAAGCCGAGTCACTGATAACCCCAAGATTATTGACAATTGAATTGTTCCTAATATCAGCTATTGTTCCCGATGTCAGGAAAATGCCGCTTGAAAGTGAAGAGACCTTATTTAAGGTATTCCCATACAGGTTTATTGAGTTGTTAAATATACTTATACCGCTTTGAGGTGTTGATGAATACAGCATTATTCCTGCGGGATTATCAAGAAAATAAGCAGCATCATTGTGATTCCATCCATCGCCGTAAATACTGTAAATAAGGTTATTCTTAAGAGTCACATCGGCATTCAGATGATTTGAGGAAACGTAAATTCCATGTCCTCCCTGTCCGTTTGAACCGGAGTATCCAATATTATAGATCTTGTTTCTTTCCACTGTTACACCGTGTGAACCGTTAGCGACCCAAATAGCTTTATCATCTTCATTTGCTGTATTATTCAGGTTTCCCACTTCGTTGCCGCGTATCACTGAGTTATTCACTCCCTGCATATAAATTCCAAGGTAGCCTGTTGCATCTGCTCCTGAAGAGCTTATTACATTGTCGTATATATATATATTTGAACCGTTCTGCGGATCAATTCCGCCGTTTAAATATATCCCCTGTCTTCCCTTCTGAATGAAGTTATTAAGTATCATGATATCAGAAAAATATCCTGCATTTCCCGCAACAGAACCATCTGAGACCATTATTGAAGATGAACCGAGGCTGCTCTCGCCTGACTTTATATTGCAGTTTTTGATTGAAACATTAGAGACAGGATTCGTTCCGGATGAACCCACCCAAACGCAGTTTGAAATTCCGGAGTTATTGCTGATTATACTAAGATCCCTGCTGCTTCCGTTAACAATATTTGAACCATCTATAATGATATTGTTTGAGTTGAATATCCTGAAAACTGCGGTACCTGTACTCATTACGATTTGTGGTGATACCCCTGATGCTGGCTTAAATGTTACAGTGTTTACACCACTGGTTCCATAAATACTATTCAATGAAATCGGAAATGTTTCTGTGCTGTATAATTCATCAACCAGACTGAACAGCACTGGACCCTGAATTCCCCTGCTTCCAAGATCGTTTACAGCAGCTGTAAGGCTGGAATAAATTCCATTGATCTCATCACCCAACAATGATCTTCCAAATCTGTTTCTTAACTCAGGTGTTATTTCTATATAACCCGGAGAAGTATACTGAACACTGCCATCCATCAGAATAAATGTATCACCTGTTGATGAAAATTCAGAAGCTGATAAATTTTGGAATATCTCATTTTCATCCAGTTTACTTTGGGTTTTGCCGTTCCTAAAAACATCCCTTGTGTATTTTGTTATTAATACCGGTTTTTCAATCTTTTGATAGTGCAGATTTTTCCCTGAAATCAGATTGAACATTGCAAGACCAACCGAGTACGTACCGGTAAGCGGATTATTCGCGATCTTCCTGTTTCCTGAAGGAGCCTGTGTAGAAGGCGTTCTTGAAGAACCGACTGTTACAGAACTGCACTCCCCATCAATTGAGTTTCCGGTTATGGCTGTAAGGGGAACGTCGTACGTCAGCCAAAAGTAATTTGTTCCGCTGCTTAGTGCGCGGGTATCGTTAAAATTTATTGTTCCGCTTGGATTGGAAATAACATTTCCAAACTGATTTGCTGCAGAAAAAACTGAAGAGGTTCCTGTATACCAGATCCTTGCATTTGTTATATCAGATGTATTTGATGTACCGTTAGTTTTACATGAAATTGAAGTTACAGATAATGGGTTTAACAGACCGTTTACCACAACCTGTATTCTTATAACAGGGTTATTCACAGATCCCTTTTTGACAGAAGAGGTATCAGCAATGTATGTGTTGCATGAACTGTATGACATATTGCCCGGTGCGAAAGTGTATGTGAGACCGGAAGAGGGTTTTACGCTGGTTGTTAACCGCATTGTACTTGTATTTGATGAGCCATTGGAACTTGATGACCAGCTGCTTGTTGTGCTCCTGTTCCTGTAATCGGAATTTGAGAGCCCGCGAATGCCAACCTGTGTTGGATTGTTAGATGTTGATGTGCTTGTGTTGGCAGTAGTTACATCACCATAAACAAATGTCACGGAAGAGCTGCTTTCATTGAGCCTGATCTGGAAATCATAGCTCTCGCCCGAGGAAGCATTGTATTTCCTGTAATTGAGCCACTGGATAACCAATACTCTGTTTGGAGAGCTGCCGGTGAGCAGGTAACTAAGCTCAGAGCCGGTTTGACCCTGCAGGTCACGGCCGAGTGCTGAAAAAATGTTTTCAAATCCGGAAGTACCTGAATAACTTATTGGCGTATAAGTATTCCCAATGGTGAAAGTACCTGAACCAAGTTTTATCCAGCCGTTGGTATTTACGGCAAACCTGTCGAAGATTGTACCATTATAACTGAAATCAAACCCAATAGGAAATCCAATATCAGTTTGGGTACCTGTTTCACCGGAAGTATTATTATTAAAAACTTCATCATCATTAGCTGTTGTTCCCAAAACAGTACCGCCGCTGATAGCAGTAAAAGTACCTGATGAACTGCTGAAATTATATGAATTTGATTGAGAAAGCAGCAAAGGAACGCAAAAAGCAGACAGTAAAAGTAATATTGATATTTTCATAAAAGTTGAAGCAAAGGTTAAAAATTATCTGATTCAAATATACTTTCCGGATTTGAGATGCAAACTAACCAAAAACAGTTAAATATCAGTTAACGATAAGAATCATATTGCAATGTGATATATATCAGTACGGGTTTCCCGGTTAATCAGCAATGCTGGATTTCATAATGTCTCAAGAATTAAAAGGGACAAATATCATTAATTTTTAAGTTATGATTCATTAAATTGTGCTTTCAATTTCAAGGAAATGAAGAATTTTATATATACTATCATAATAATTTCACTTTCAATATTAAGCTGCGGTGAATCATCGGATATCATTGTAAATAATCCTCCGGTTGATGTTTATCAAAAAATCATCACCGCTGAAAACGGTAATTTTAAATTTGAGTTATGGACAACAGGTAATGATACATTAATGACCGGATATAACAAAGTAGGTTTTAAAGTATTTGAATCAGGCAATGAAAAAAATTCCGGCTACGTGAAATTCTACGCGAAGATGTTTCATTTTACTTCAACAGATTTCCATGCAACCCCGGTGGAGCCCCAATACAATTACGATGCGTCACTTGGGATGTTCACCGGATATATCATAATGCTGATGCCTTCGGATTCATCCAGCCGCTGGTACGGATATTACAATTATAATGAGGAATTCAGTGTTGATTCCGCTAATTTTGATGTAGGTTGGGATACAAAAACAAAATTCAAGATCTTTACAGATATTGGAGCCCAGCTAAGTTATTTGATCACCATGACATCTCCGGAAGAGCCGGTAAGAGGTATGAATGATTTCACCTGCCTTTTGCACGAATCTCCTGACTTTATAACTTTTACTCAGGTAAATTCGGCGTCTATGTTTTTAACTGCCAGGCTTGATTCACTGAACCATTCTTCTGAAGGAAATGAGAATCCGGCTTACACTGGCGGCGGTATCTACAAAGGGAAAGTTAATTTTGATATTCCAGGCGGATGGAAAGTATATGATTCTATATACTACAATAACCGCTGCATAACACAAAACGGAACACCCTATATCTATTTTGAGGTAAAATAACTTTAAATTCAAAGTGCCAGCGCAAAAATAAAAAACCCGGTTCAGTATATAGAACCGGGATTAGATTTTATGCTTAACAACTTATCCTTACTTAATAATCACCATCTTTTTGATATCTGAGTAAGAACCGGCGCTCATTTTGTAGAAATATGTACCGGAAGCCAAGTTTGAAGCATTCAAATTTACCTCGTATGTACCTGCATTCAGAAATTGATCTACAAGTAGCTGAACTTCTCTGCCTAAGATATCATACAAAGAAATTTTCACATCAGTGCTTCTTGCTACATCATACTTTATTATAGTAGCAGGATTAAACGGATTTGGATAATTTTGATATAATGAAAATTTCGCAGGCACTGTATTTCCAACCTGCTGATTACCCGTTACACCATTATTTATCCTGATACCCCATCCCTGGAGGACGCCAAGATCTCCTGAAGCGACATCGCTGACAGTAAGAACCCAGTTTCCCTGTGCAAGTGAATTTCCAAAATTTCCAAAAGTCTGCTCTGAAGCGCAGATATTTGACCAGGGCGGCAAGTAAGAAGTATTGGTTACACTTGTTTGACCGTCCACAAAGAATGTCAGAATATGATCGCCTGAGCTGCCATTACCTGAAGTAAGCTCTCTAACCTGCCCGTTGGGTGCAGTTAATGCGATCGTAAGATCAGCAACCCAGGGATGCCTGATAGATATGAACACTTCTACCGAATTAGCGAAAGCGTTTCCACCTAAAGTGATAGTATCTTTTATTGTTATAAGATCAGGTATATTCTTGAATGGTGCGCGCACTGCAAATCCGCCCGGGAAAGGGTTCCCTGAAGCCAGTCTGTTCACAACAGTGTTATGCGCTACATAGGCCGGTCCTAAAGCGCCCGCTGTTGTTTCATTAACAAAGCCGCTAAAGCGGCAATCGTTCACTCCTCCGGTGTTAAATGAGCCGTTTATTCCTGAAATTGTTGACCTGTTCAGAAGATTGCCGTCGAAGTTCCATGCACCTATCAAACCTGCATTGCTGGTCTTTCCGCGAACTGAACCGAACATGTTTGCTTTAAGCCAGTCAATTGATTTGATATCGCTCCAATATCTGACTTCATCAATGTATCCATTCCAGGTTTCAAATGTAAAAGCTGCGCTGCTGCCTATTGTCATAGGGTCACTGTTAAGATTAAAAGTACCGCCGTTTGAAAGCGGCGTTCCCGAAACCTGCCCGTTTACGTAAAAAGTCACAGAAAATGAACCCGCATTCAGAAACCAGGTCCATGCAACATGAACCCATTGATTTAGAGGCAGAGTCACACCGTCATTATTGGTAATTGCTGAAGTACCGAAACGCGCAAAAAGTTTGCCATTGCTTGCCATTCCAAACAGGTAAGATACATTGCTTGTATTCCCTTTGCTTACAATGATCTTTTGCTGATTGTTTACCGCAGTAAACACCCATGCCTCCATTGTGCCGTCAGTTGTCTGGTTAAAATTTGAATTATGCGGAATTGTCACAAAAGAGTTATTCCCTGATCCCGGACATCTTAAAGCGAAATTGTACGGGATTGGCTGACTTCCTAATGCCTGCTGTGAAAACGCAGAACCGTTGTATGTACCGTTGAGTCCGCTTATATAATCAAACGCCGTTCCGGATGTATTGAAGCTCCATGAAGCTATCAAACTGGTATAAGAAGATGAACTTGTTAAAGCAAGTGAGCTGTTTGAGTTCACACCATCACCTACTCCGACAAACCGGTTATTGCGGATCTCCGCTTCTGTCCTTACTGGATCCCAAAATCTCACTTCATCTATAAAGCCATTATAAAATTGGGTTGTAAATCCGCCTGATGTTCCCCCGATCTTCACCGGATCAGTATTTGTGACCCAGGCATTAGAAAGATTTTGAGTCGATCCGCTTAAAGTCCCATTTACATAGAAGCTAATATTGTATGGATTGCTGCCGCTCCAGGTTACAGCAATATGTGTCCACTGGCTTAAGGTTATAACGCTGCCGCCGGTATTTGAAACAGAAGTGTTCCCTATGCGGAAGAACTGAATGTTGCCCGTAAGCCCCCAAATAAATTGTACATTTGAAGAAACACCCTTACTGATAAGCTGTTGTGTTCCGGTAATACTTAACGGGTAGATCCACATTTCCATGGTACCGCCGGTGTTTTGATTGAATAAGGTGCTGGATGGAATGCTGACAAAATTACTGTTGCTGTTAAGACCGGCAAGATAACCATTGTAACTTAACTCACCGAATTCATCTGTTTGAGAAATGCTGTTAAAGGAAACTAAAGAAATTGCAAACAAAAAGATCAATATTTGTGTTTTCATTTCACTATCCTTCCTTCGGATAAATTGAATTTATAGAAACAGCCCTATGGATGAAGGCGGAAATGAGTTACAAATTTTGAATTGTGCTTACTTAAAAGTATCATTTTATAAATGTATATTCAATTCCATTTTTTGTAAATCAGCTTAAATTACACAGTTTAAGGACGAAAAAGAGGGTTTTACAAAATATAAAAAATAAGTATATTTGCTGATAATCATTATAGAGGAGAGCTCGCATAATGGTATTGCAGCGGTCTTGAAAACCGCCGGGCGCAAGCCTGTGGGGGTTCGAGTCCCTCGCTCTCCGCAAACATATTATAAACAAGGGGTTGCAACCCCTTGTTTCATTCTGTTCAGGAGAGGTGCTCGAGTGGTTGAAGAGGCTACCCTGGAAAGGTAGTATACCTGCAAGGGTATCGTGGGTTCGAATCCCACCTTCTCCGCAAAATGTATTATGCCTATATTCTTAAAAGCCTGATGGATAATAAATATTACTATGGTTCAACCGGTGATATTACAAGCAGACTGAAACAGCATAATTACGGTAAAGTAAGATCAACCAAAGGCAGGATTCCCCTTGTGTTACATTATTCAGAACAATTTGAAAACAAATCAGAAGCTTCGAAAAGAGAGTTATTCTTCAAATCATTCAAAGGATATATTTGGTTGAAGAAAAATAATATCATTTAGATAATGATATAATGGCATCGTGGGTTCTCCCGAAGGGACTCCTTCAGGTCCTTCGGACCTTCGGAGGAATCCCACCTTCTCCGCAAAAATGATTGAAAAAATATACAGAACCTTTGTAATCTTAGTTTTTTGCTCTAATATTTACTCAATATTTCTATATGTTTCATTAATTGCAGGATCATATGATCTATTATTTTCCAATATTCCAAATCCTTATTTTTACATTGTAAATCCTTTTCTATTATTCCCTTTAAACTTCATATTAGCATTACTTTTATTGATGATTTTATATTTCAGGTCAACGAAAGATATCTATCATAAATTAAATATTATAAATTTTTTCATTCCGCTTCTATGGATATTATATATTGTTATCTATGTAATAATTGATCCAACTGTTTTAGAATAGTTTGCTGCATAAAAAAAAGCCCGGCAATTGCCGGGCTTTGATCTGCATCAATTTCTATTACTTCAGCAATACAAACTTTTTCACATCACTGAAATCGCCTGATTCCATTCTATAGAAGTAAACACCACTTGCCAGATACGAAGCATTAAAATCAACTTCATAATTTCCGGCAGTTCTCATTTCATTTACAAGTGTCTTAACTTCCCTTCCCAAAACGTCATATATCTTAATTGATACAAATGATTGTTTCGGAACAGAATATTTAATCCTGGTAATTGGATTAAACGGGTTTGGATAATTCTGTGCCAGTTCAAATTTAACGGGTACCTGCTGATTGTTTACTGCTAAAACAGCGTTGTAAATTATGTTCAGGCAATAACTTTCCACTCTGCCAGTATCGCTTGTCGCCTGGTCATGTACTTTCAGTATCCAGTTTCCGTGCACATCAAGTCCGTTAAAAACATTCAATGGACTCTCTGGTCTGAATGTACCTGTAAACGGAGCAGTTCCGGTTGAAATAGAAACTGCTGAAGAATCATCAAACAGTGTATTGATATAGTTATCCCCGCCGGAACCCCGCCTGTTTGAAAGCGAGACTTCAATTCCCGTCGGAGAAATTATACTGAATGATATATCACCATCATACGTATGAAGAAGTGATTCCATTTTGAAATTCAGATCAACTATCGTACCTGACTGCGGTATATACAGAGTATCATATGATATCTGATTATCCCTGATAGGAAGATATGTTTGCCTGCAGAAATTCTGTGCAGCCTGAGTAGTTATATTGAATCTGAAGTATCCTGATGCTGGAAGACTTCCAATGTTATGGTTGGATGAGTTATCCCTTGCTTTAATTACATAGAAAATAGAATCACCGGGAGTAACTTCGTTATTTGCTGAATTAAAAGTACCTGCGAATACACTTCCGCCTGTATTGTTGAGCCTGAAAGACTTCACAGGTGAGGGAGTATTTTTATACCACTCAACCCAAACGCTGTCAATACCTATATTATCAGTTACATTACCTGAAACATTCACTGGCCACATTGGCTGTCCTACATCCGTTATCTGCGTATGAGTGATAACGGGCGGGGTTACATCTGCTGATGCTGTAAAGCTGAAATAACCTGAAGGCGCATCGGGCGGGAGAACTGTAATTCTGTTGAGCATATCGCATGTTTTAAGATAATACTTATAAACGGATGCTGCCCCATTACCAGGTATAGACGCGCTCCAGTTATTTCCGGATGAATTTGTCATCGCGATACTGTCAGTAAATATACTGCCCCGTGTCCAGAAAAGCTTCGTCTTCGCGGGATCAATGGCTGAGCCTGAAGGAGTTATAACGCAGTTAACAACATAAGGTCCGTTCAGATTCTCAGTGTTGGGTAAACAGTTATGCGCAATAACGGGTCCGTATGCAGCCTGGTAAATGGAAGGATCTCCAAAGCAGTTGTACATTTCGAGATACCTTCTTATATCACTTGTGATGCTGCCGTAATGCTGCACCAGGTAATATTTTGCCATAACAAACATGGGGGCAGTTTTTTTAAGTCCGTCTGTAAACATTGCCCTGTACAGCCTCCGCTCAAGGATATCATCTTCATCCCAGAATGAATTTACAGAAGAGCCCCAGAACACTGAACCTGCTTTTGGTCTTCGGATCCATGTCTCGCCAAAACATTCTGCATTCTGATACTGTCCGGTAAGGCATGCAAATGAATATACAAACGGGAAGTAGCTGTTGTTAAGAGCATTTACCTGAGTTTGATTCAGAGGCGGTCCGTCAGCCCAGCTTGTTGTACTGCCATGCCCTGAATAAATTGCAAAAACCTGGTTGTTGTTGAGTGCATCTATCAATTGCTGGGTAGTTGCATTATAAGTATGAGTATACAGTTTTACATTTGTGTATGAAGGCGCCGTAAAAAAACTATCAATTACAAAATTATGGGTGCCTTCGGTAATTGCCCAGTTATCGGTTGATGCCATGAAAACATTCTTCTTTGGCAGCGCACCGATATTGCTTTCCATGTAAATAGTCTTGGTGATAATATTGGTCAGTTCTGTGGAATTGGCAACCGGGAATCTGCCTATAAACGCATCTGCAAACGGGTCACTGCCTTCAAGCAATGTATAATTGAGATCCGTATGAGGATTATCGGAGCCAATTCCGGTCCATTCCGGAATTTTATCAATATCACCTGCCAAAAGTATAAATTCAGGACGTGTAGAAATATTATTATACCTGTTCTGAATATAGCTTTGGATAGCCGAAGTAGTTGTACCGGTTATACTGGTATTCACCATTAAAACGCTGTACCCCATGCTTGATTTATAAGCAGCAAAAGGTCCCATTACAGATTCATATTCAGGGGGTGTTATGATCAAATAGTTATTTGTCCCTGTGTAATCAACAGATTCTGAATTCACAGCCAGCGCACTCAAAATTTCTTTGAAAGCAGGGGCAATATCTGAATAGAAAGGCAATCCGGAAGAAAGGTTTATTCTGATGCTGGCTTTAGTGGTGTAAGAAATTCTGCCCGCCGATGGATCATACCTGAATGGCATAATTGAAACCAAAACAGCTTTAACTCCGCCAATCACTATCGGTTCGGAAATCTTTATAAGCGGGTCTGAAATGCTCCCGGATGTAGTATAATAATTTCGGTTGATAGTAAACGGACGGTCTTTAAGCTCCCTGGATTTCTCCCATGACGCCTGCGAAGGAAATACTTTGTGCTGAAGATATTTTTCCTCAACAGATTGATTTTGTATATAAAATTCCGGAGATGTTTCTGCTTTGTTGATGATGAGGATGAAAGTGAGCTGGGGTAACATTGGCAAGCCTTCATTCGGGGTGATACCAAAATTTTCAATATTAATGATATCAAACAACTCACCTTCTCTGGTAACAGTCTGCGAACTGTAAGCCGGAAGGCTGAATTCCATTTCATATCCGTTATGTGCCTTAAACAGTTTAACACTGTTTATACTCTGCGAATATGAAACAAAACTTACTGCCGTGCACAGCAAAATAACAGCAATCACGGCTGCAGTAAAGCGCTTCATGTTTTTAGCTCCTGGTGTAAGAATTATTTTTTAGAACGAGTTACACCATACAAATATAAGGTGTAAACCGGGGTTTTAATATATAATAATATGTTCCATATAAGCTGCCGGATAAGAAACTATTTTTAAGAATAACAATAATTTAGTTCAATGTTTAATACCATCAAGCCTGTTTTGATAACTTCTTGATGGAAACTTGATAAGATACTCAGTCCCATTGTTAAAATTGTACTCTATTAAACCGTCAATCTGATCGCAAAGCATTTTTATAAGCGTCATACCCAGGGTTTTGGTTTTACCGGGTAATACATTTTCCGGAAGTCCGCCGCCGTTATCGCCTATCTTGAGCAAAAAATCAGGACCTGAGCATTTCAGTTCAAAGTACACCTTTCCGGAGCTTTGGTGATCAAATGCGTGCTTAAGCGAATTGGTAAAAACTTCATTTATCAGCAATCCCAGTGGAATAGCGGTATCGATGCTGATTCTTATTCCGGATGTATCAATCACCAGCTCGATTTTTTCTTTGCTAACCCCGAAGATCTTAAAAAGATTAACCGCAAGTCGTCTAACATACAGCGAAAAATCTATTTCAGAAAGACTGTTTGACTGGTAGAAGCTCTGATGGATAAGAGACATCGAAACAACCCTGTTCTGAATTTCACGGAAAGAATTCAGAACAGACACGTCATCTATTTCGGCTGCCTGCATATTTATCAGGCTTATAATTACCTGCAGGTTATTCTTCACACGGTGATGAATTTCCTTAAGCAGAACCTCTTTTTCCTTCAGTGAATTCCTTATAAGCAATTCGGCATTTCTACGCTCGGTAACATTTCTTACTATTCCAAGTATCTCGCCGTTCACAATACCACGATCCATAAGAGCAGTGAGCACTTCACCATACAAATACTCTCCTTCGGAGTTTATAAATCTCATTTCATAACTTTGTGTCCTGCTTCCTTCCTTTGTTCCCTTGAACTTTGTCAAAGCCAAACCAAGATCATCAGGATGAATAAGCCCGGAAAAGTCCCTTCCAATCCAGTCTTCTCTTTTGAGCCCGGTAACACTATCAAATGCTTTGTTCAGAGAGATAATTATTCCCTCCGAGGATAAGGTATAGATAATATCCCTCGCGGATTCTATGAGCAATCCATATCTGCTTTCCGCAGATTCTCTGCGTCTTTTTTCTTTTGCTTCAATTAATGCCCTGTTTATAGTAGGAAGCAATTTGTAGAGTTTATTCTTCAGAACATAATCTGTAGCACCCTTTTTCATTGATTCTACCGCAGCATCCTCTCCCATAGTTCCTGAAACAAGGATAAACGGAACTTCCGGACGAATGCTTATAGACTTTTCCAGGGCCTTCAGGCCATTGTAAGAAGGCAGGCTGAAATCGCTGAATACGATATCATAATCAGAGTTCATAAGAGACTCAGTAAAATCGATTTCGTTATCAACCCGTTTGTAATCAAAATCCAAACCTGCTAACTCAAGCTCGTTGAGCACAAGCTCTGAGTCATTATCGTCATCTTCAAGATGTAAAATATTTAGTCTATCCGCCATAACATTATTAGTAATATTTTATTAAGACCTCCGGGGCGTTTCATTAATCAAAGCCCAGAAAATTCCAAGATTCTTTACAGCATCAACAAAATCATGAAAATCCACCGGCTTTACAACATATGCGTTCACTCCCTTTTGATAGCTTGCGATGAGATCTGATTCTTCTTTTGAAGATGTTAAAACAACTACAGGGATCGCCTTGAACTCGAGAGTGCTCTTGATCTCATCAAGGACTTCCTGACCGTTTATCTTTGGTAATTTGAGGTCAAGAAGTATAACCACAGGATTCCCGTTTGCTCTGGCTGAAAACTTTCCGCGCTTATACAGATAGTCAAGCGCTTCTTCGCCATCCCTCGCAATATCTATAAAATTGGCAAAATTATGCTCCGATAACGCATCAATGGTCAATTCCAGATCATTTTCGTTATCTTCAACTATTAATATTCTGTTTAGATTATCAACTGCCATAGTTTAAATATTTACATTTTGTTAAAAAAAATTCCGTTATTTTGGCAAAGAAAAATGAAAAGACGCTCCTTCACCGGCTTTGCTTTCTGCCCAAACAGTACCATTATGCCTGCTTATGATCCTCTTTACAGTGGCAAGCCCAATGCCTGTTCCTTCATATTCATCATCCCTGTGCAGCCTTTGAAAAACTCCAAATAACTTATCTGAATAATTCATATCAAAACCGCAGCCCGAATCCTTCACGGTATAAACATTCTCGTTTTCTCCTGACTCTCCGGTGATTTCTATTATCCTTTTCAGAGATCTTGAAGTGTACTTCACTGCATTAGAGAGAAGATTGTTCAGGACAATTTTCATCTGGAAGGGATCAGCCGTAACCGCGGGCAGTCTTTCTACATTCCATGTTATTTCTCCTTCATGAGGATCATGATTGTACTCGGAAATAAATTCATCAACAATATTATTCAATTCAATCCTGGAAACAGATAAACCGGTCCTTCCTACTCTGGAAAACATAAGCAGATCGTCAATTAATCTTCCCATTTTCGCTGCGCTGGCGTTTATCTTTCCAAGCAGCCTTAGTTCTTCGCTGCTCAAATGATCCTGGGAAATTCGTTTCAGTTTCTCTCCAAAACCAATTATATGCCTTAGCGGGGCCCTTAGATCGTGTGATA
Source organism: Ignavibacteria bacterium (assembly GCA_041859235.1). GTDB lineage: Bacteria > Bacteroidota > Ignavibacteria > Tepidaquicellales > OLB5 > OLB5. The sequence goes on from JBHEKV010000094.1 coordinate 42,004, forward strand.
CAGAATAACTGAACGATTCAAGTTCGCTGTTGCTCAGCTGCAGCAATGTATTCAGCTTTGCGGTACGTTCTTCAGATCTCTTTCTCTCGGTAATATCAGTAGAAATTCCGCACATTGCGTATACATTGCCACCGATATCAGTTAAAGGGAACTTTTGAGAAAGATAAGTGTGGACTCCATCCTGCAAAACGGCAGTCTCCTCAAACTCATGGGGGTTAAGGCTTTCTATGACTATTCGGTCATGATCCTCATAAATCTTTACTGCCTCCGGATGCGCCGGAAAGAGGTCTGTCAGGGTTTTGCCCAAAAATTCCTTTTCATTAAGTCCGTGGTTTTGCTGCGTAGCTTTATTGACCATTATGAACCTTCTGTTAAGATCCTTAAGGTAAATTGCGGAAGTTGAATTATCTATTATAGCTCTTAACTTCCTTTCACTTTCGATAATCTCATTTTCATATCTGCCTTTTTCAGCTTCCTGTTTTTTAAGAGCTGCTGTATTATAGATCACCACAATAAATAAGGCGGCTATAACACATATTACAAATATAGCCACACCAGTTGAGTAGCCATACAAGCCAGCATTTTCCCCTAAGATCCTCAGCCATCCCAGGAGGACAGGCAGAAGTATTACCAGCGGAATCATCCTCCTGCTGATTACCGCGCTTGCCGCGCTTCCGCTAACAAGCTGCATAAAAAAACTCTGTTTATCCGCAAGAGTAATCCCTGCGAAAAATACAAGAAACATAGCCGACGTGTTCAAAGCCATGGGTGTATAGTTCCCGACATGATAGAATGATGATATTTTATAAAGGAAACCAAGGGCAGCAAACAGAGAAACGAAGCCGGCGCCGAACAGAGCAAACTGAACAATATTTCTGATAAGCGGTTTAGTGCTCTTTAGAAAAAGCAATATGAATCCTGCGGTAAACAGAAGTACTGCGGTATTAGGTGCCATTTTGCTTGAGCTTTGTAATACACGCGGGAGCAAAAGATCCAAGGTAACATATACTCCTGAAATGTAATGCAGCAGAGCCAGGAATGAATTACCTGTAACAAAAACTGCTATGGCCGCAATCAGATTCCTGTGATGTTTCTTTGAAGAAAGCAGTACTAATGCGGTACCTAGTGAAATAAAACAGAGGGCTACCACAGAATTCATTGGTACATATCCGGGAAATACATTTTGAAACGGAGCAATATCCAAAACAAGACCTGTAAAGAACAAAATACCGGTTAAGATATTTATATATCCGCAAACACGTACAGCCATATCAGAACCAGATATTTCTTTCATTAACGTGAACTCTATTTTTCGAAATTAAACAATATAGGGTCTCAGTATAATAACTAAAATCAGGGAGCCCCGTTCAAAAGAGCATTTTCAGTATTTTACACAATATTATGTTCTAATCGCAGTACTTCAAGGCAAAAAACAATACAAACCCCGGAAACACAAAAAGTACCTGATTCATTACTACCCGAAAATAACGTGAATAATCCACAAAAAGGGTTTTAAATTAACTTATTCTTTACAATATTTGTAAAAATAACTCTAAAATCAGATGAATCTTCCTTCAGGATATAACGGCAAACTTTATACTTTGCTTGATGAAGTTCATAAGCTGAAATTCAGTGAGCCGCAGAAGGCGCTTGAACTTGCAAATTTTGTATATGTTCAGGCACTCAAATCTGCCGATGAAGTTCTTGAAGCCAACTGTTTATATGTTCTGGGGGTGTGCCATGAGATCAGTTCGAGCTACCCGCAGGCGATGAAATTTCTTTCTGAGGCAATAAAACTTGCCCAGAAGCTTGGTGAAAAGAAGATCATGGGAGACGCGCTGAATTACGTGGGAGTGATTCATGACAACCTGAATAATTACTCAAACGCGCTTAAAGCGTATTTCAGAGCACTGAAGATATATGAAGATGTAAAAGAGAACAAAAAGACCGCTATTGTCCTTTCTAATATTGGTTTAATTTATACCAATATTAAAGATTACCGCAATGCCCTGAAGTTCTATTCTCATGCGCTTGATATCGCTGAAGATGAGAATGACACTGAATCTTTGCTTATCACGAACATAAATATCGGCTTGACGCATTCACAACTTGGCAATTTTGATGAAGCCCTTAAATTCCTGCATGATGCTTTTGGGCAGGCAACACGTTCAAACGATAAGCGCAGAACATCACTTGCGCTGGATCATATTGCCGATACAAATATAAAACTGAACAAGTTCGATGAAGCATTCAGGCTGTTTGAAGAGAGCAGGAAACTTAAGTTGGAGCTCGAAGACAAGCGCGGTCTTGTAAAAGTATACAGTACGATCGGTCACCTGCACCTATTGCAGAATAACATGTCAGAAGCAAGAGCCAACCTTGAAAAAGCGCTGGAACTTGCAGCCGAACTGGGAATAAAGAAATCTGTTCATGAACTCCATAAACTTCTTGCTGATGCATATGAAAAAATAGATGATTCGGCGAAGGCTCTTTATCATTTGAAAATTGCGTACCGGAAAGAAATGGAGCTTCTGAGAGAAGAAGCTGAAATAAGGGCAAAGAACATTTCAACTCAGCTTGAAATTGAACAGGCCCAGAAGGAAGCGGAAATACAGCGGCTTAAAAACATAGAACTTGCCCAGGCATTGGAAGATGTAAAGAAGCTGAATGTAAACCTTAAGGAGCTTAACGATGAAAAAAATGAATTTATGGCAATTGCAGTTCATGACCTGAAGAACCCATTGCAGAATATTCTTTCTACCGCAAGGATACTTAAAAGAAGCAGCGAACTTCCAAAATCTGAAATGGATGAATTTACAGGCAACATTATTAACCAAACTGACAGGATGTTCAATATTATAAAAAAACTGCTTGACCATAATGCAATTGACCAGGGTGAGCTTAAGCTTAAAATATCAACTTTTGACGTGAACTTGTTAGCCGGAGAGATTATTTCAAATTTCAAAGAAGAGTCAGAAAGAAAGAAACTAAATCTTGTTCTGCACCAGGCGCCCGAAGAAGTTAATATCAATACTGATAAGGTTATACTTTATGAGATACTTCAGAACCTGGTTTCGAATGCGATAAAATTTTCGCCCGAAAATAAAAACATTACAGTAAGCGTATTTGCAGATGAGAAAAATATAAAAGTGGAAGTCAGCGACGAGGGACCCGGTTTCAGTGATGAAGACAAACGAAAAATGTTCAGCAAGTTTGCAAGGCTAAGCGCTAAGCCGACCGGAGATGAACACTCAACAGGACTTGGACTTTCTATTGTGAAGAAACTCTGTGAACTTATAGGCGCAACCTTGAAACTGGATAGTAAACAAAATGAAGGGGCAAAGTTCACCATTTCTCTCAAGAACTGGTAGTTAACTTACATAATAACATATACTTCCGTGTAACTTATTCACGTTATTCCATTTGTTCAAAACCCTTATATCTTTACAGCAGAATGAAAGCAGAATTTATCGATTTGCTTGAAAACGGGCAAAACTTACGAGAGACTAATCCGAATGAAGCTTTAAATTTTTTTGAAGAAGCATATAGAATTGCGTTATCTTCAGGGGATCAAAGCAATCAGCTTGAGGCTCTTTTTGAGCTTGGCGTTACCAAACATGATCTTTCGCTTCATTCAGAGGCGGTAGATCATTTCAGGAAAGCTCTGGGCAAAGAGTATGTACACGAGGATCTTTTTCTTAAATCCAACATCCTGAGATGCCTTGCTGTACAGTATATAAGATTGAACAAAATTGAAGAGGCCATACACTTCCTTTACGAAAGCGAACGTGTAAGCATCAGCTGCGGCTATGATGAAAACCTGCATATGATAGAATCTACATTGGGTTCAATTTACATCCAGCTGAAAATGTTTGAAAAAGCTCTGGAGCATGAACAGAGATCACTTGAACTGGCAAAGAAAATGAATTCAGAACCCATGACCAATTATTCTTATCTTGGCATTGGTTCATGCTATTACCTGATGGGTGACCTGCATAACGCTGAAATTTATCTGAACAATGCAACAAGGGGCGAACAGACCAATTACACAAAAGCTAACACATGTTACTATCTATCTAAGCTGTATTTTGATAAGAAGGATAACATGAATTCCCTGCGTTTTGCCGTTGAAGGAATTGCCGTTTCTGAAAAATATCTGATCCATGATTATCATGCGTTATGTACCGGAATGAAAGGTTCAATTTTTCTTGAATCCGGAGAAAGTGCTGCGGCAATATCATTTCTGGAAGATGCCATAAGAATTTCGGAAAAGATAGAAAACAAAAGGATCTATTTCAGCCTTTACAAGGACCTGATAAGAGCGTACGAAATTACGGGTGATTACAGGAAAAAAGCCGAAGCGTACGGGAAATTGTATGAATACCATATAGAGTACCTTGAAAATCAGTCAAAGCTGAAAATTAAGCAATTAAACACTCAGCACCAGATTGAAAAAGCCAGAGATGAGGCAGAAATTGAAAGACTCAAAAATGTTGAGCTAAGAGAAGCCCTGGATAACGTAAAAAAGCTCAATGGAGAACTGGAGCTGCTTAACATGGAAAAGAATGAATTCATGGCGATCGCAGTACACGACCTGAAAAATCCGCTGCAGAACATTCTTTCAACCGCGAAGTTGATAAAGCGAAGCAGCCCTTCTGAAAGTGTTAGTGATCTTTCAGAAAATATAGTACAGCAAACTGACCGAATGTTTAATCTGATAAGGAAACTGCTTGATCATAATATTGCGGAAGAAGGAAAAATAAAGATTAGTAAAAGCGAATTCAGAGCTGAAACCGTAATGAGAGATATAATGAACGATTATAAGGAAGCAGCAGGACGAAAGCAGCTGAATTTGAATTTCGTAAATAATTGCAATGGCAATAAGCTGTGCACTGATTATGATATATTATACCAGATAATGTGCAACCTGGTATCAAACGCGATAAAATTCTCACCCAATAACAAAAACATCTTCCTTGGCCTTGCTTCAGAAAACGGATGGATAGAATATGAAGTCAGGGATGAAGGCCCGGGGTTCAGTGAAGAAGACAAAAAGAAGATGTACCGGAAATTTTCAAAGCTTAGCGCCCGGCCTACTATGGGTGAAAGTTCCACAGGGCTCGGGTTGGCTATAGCCAAAAAACTCAGTAAACTCATAAATGCAGAGCTTCAATTGGAAAGTGAGCCCGGTAGAGGGGCAAAATTCAGAATAATTATGAATACTGCATAGAATTTTCCGATTGACAGAAATACAGAAGATAACTATTTAAAAAAACACTTATAGCCCGCATTACACTGGACGGGAAATCAAAAAAGAAATTATAATATATGAAAGACCTCTCAACTCTTATTGATGAAGGAACAAAGATAAGGCAGAACATGCCGGCGGATGCATTGGCAATTTTCAAAGAAGTACTCAGCGAGTCTGAGCTGAACTCTGACGAACAATACCGGGCAATATCACTTTTTAACATTGCAATTACATATCTGATACTTACTGATTATGATAAGTCCATTTCATACTTCCATAAAGCGCTTAAGACAGAGTATGTAATAAACAATCCGGAATTGAAATCGGAAATTCTGCGCGGAATAGCAGGAAATCATGCAAGAAAATACAATTACAGAGAAGCACTGAAGTATTTTTACCTGTCAGAAAGCGCAAGTATACAATCATGGAATATGCCAAACCTGCATATGGTATACCAGGGTATAGCATCCTTGTACACCAAACTTAAACTTTATGAAAAGGCACTTTCATATACTCAACGATCTCTTGAAATAGCAATACAAAGCGGAGAAGACGATCCGCTGCAGGCATCACTGATGTCAATTGGGGCCTGTTATTATAAAATGAAGAAGTTTGAAAAGGCAAGAGAGTATCTTTATGAGTCACTGGAACTTTCGAGCAATGATTTCGCGGAAGCAAATGCTCTTCATTTCATATCACACATAAAGTTTGATGAGGGTAATTATGAAGAAAGTGAAAAGCTGGCATTAAGACAGATTGAGATATGCCATTTGAACAATTACTATGAATTCGAAGCGCTGGGTTTGAGACAGTTGGGAAGGATAAAATTCAAACATGGTAAATACCATGAAGCTCTGGAATACTTTCAGAAGACGCTGGATCTGGTCAACTTTGGTGGTGACAGGACTATCAGGTTTGCTGCGCTGCAGAATATGATTGAAACATATAAAATAACAGGTGATAAAGATAAGATCATAGAACTATATCCTGTACTGTATAAAGAACACATCCGGCACCTTGAGGATGACATCCAGCTTAAGATAGAACAGATAGATCTTGAAAATGAAGCGGCTGCAATAAAAAGAGAAATTGAAATTGAAAAAGAAAATAACACAAATTTAAAAAAAGCACTGCTGGAGGTTAATACGCTTAATGATGAACTTAAATTAATGCACGAAGAGAAAAACAACCTTATGAGTATACTTGCACATGATCTCAAGAACCCGCTTCAAAGTATACTTTCTTCAATAAAACTGATGAACCAGGAAAAGGACGATAGTGAATTCCGTAAAGAGATGGAAAACAATATCAGGCAGCAATCTGTGAGAATGCTGAGCCTTATAAACAGGCTGCTGGATTACAGAGCGATTGAAAGCGGAAGTATTCCGCTTAATATCACTACTTTCGTTTCTAAAGAACTCTCAGAAAAATTAATGAAAAACGCGAGGATACAGGCTGTAAAAAAGGATATTGAGATAATCAGCGAGTGTACCTGCGACGGAATGAAACTTGAAACTGATATGGAAATACTGTATCAGGTACTTGAAAACCTCCTGTCCAATTCCATTAAATTTTCGTCTCCGGGATCCCATATCTATCTTCGCTGTTTCAAAGACTCTGAATACGATCTATTTGAAATTGAAGATGAAGGGCCCGGATTTTCAGAAAGCGATTTAAAGAAACTTTATTCCAACTTTGCAAAATTAAGCGCAAGACCAACAGGTAATGAACACTCTACAGGTCTTGGACTCTCTATTGTCAAAAAGCTGTGCGATCTGTTAGGCGCGGAAATCAAGCTTGATTCTATACCTGATAAAGGATCAAAGTTCATAATTAAACTGAAAAGAAAAAATGAAAGAGAGCTACACAGTTCAGAAGTCACCCTTTGTTGTACCAACAACTGATAAAAAGCTGATAGAAGAATTTTTCGGGATGGCCAGTATCAGGCCGGGCGATGCTGACCTTAGTTTTGCGCATATGATAGCTCCGCCGGGGTGGAGCGAGCCTTTCCAGACTCCGGAATTTGATGAGGTAACATATATAATATCCGGAAAGAAAAAATTCGAGACAGCGGGAGAAAGTATTGTATTGGAAAAGAACCAGGCAATCTGCGTAAACAAAGGTACCCGGATCAGATACTCTAATCCGTTTGATGAGCCTGTTGAATATATTTCTGTATGCATGCCTGCCTTTTCAGCTGCAAAGGTTCACAGGGAAACATGAATCAAAGCTTTCCCATTATCCACTCTTTGTGAAGCAGGTTCTCACAGATTTCCGCTTCAATTTTAACATCACCGGGGTTTACAAGCTTGCCATTCATTTTTCTCAAAACATCTCCCGTGTACTTAAGAAAATTAAGATGTCTTTCTTTCATAAAAGGGGTTATCATTGAGTTCTTGTTAAGGAAATGTCTGTAAGAATCGATGAATGACTCTGCCTGTTCAATATATCCCAATTCCACATAGTTTTTAAGGCTCCAGCTTTTTATATCCATTTTCAGGATTATATAATCGTACTTAACTTTGTTTAGATCGCTCAATGAACCCTCAAAATCTCTCTTCAAAAATTTCAGCAGCGCATTCCCGTAATAATACATTGATTCCGAATATTCGCTCTGCACTTTTGGTGAATATTCAGCAATAAACTTTTCAGCCCAGCCGATATTTCCCATATTGACAGCCGCTATGAGAATATTTTTGAATCTTTGTGCAGTCATAGTTTCAGATTGGAAAGCATATGCATTTTTTTCCAGCATTTGCTCATACACAAAAAATATTTCCTGCCTGAACTTTGCGGTATTAAATTTATTGCGCATAAGGCAGCAAGATTCCAGGTAATGCAGAAAATGACAAGTTTCGTCTATGCTGAGTGAATCATTATAACTTCCGTAAGCTTCACGTAATGTATCATACTTCATATCGTTCTTTTCGTCTGTAAGCGCTTCAAGAAGGCAATAATGAAGGTATAGTATCTTATATTGTTCAGGTCTGAATTTCCTGAGATTTTCCATAAAACCTTTTAGATCCATTTTACCCATAAAATCCATCAGAAGATCATACTCATATCTTACATTAAAGGTTTTTTCATTTATGATAATATCCTGCGCATTATGGATAAGTTCTATGATCATAAAATAAATAAGATTTTCTGACCTGCTCATAAGGTTATCGGCTACCTGCTGCTGCTTATCTTTCCTTAAATAATATTCCACATTAATTACTTCAAGCTCAAACATAGAAAAAAATCTGTCGCGGGCGTTCGCGAGACCTTCAGTTTTATCCACGGCCTCCTTAAAGTTGGTCCTGTAAAGGCTGTCTAATCCCCTGTTTCTCAGTTCCTGAAGCAAAGTGTTTATATCAACCGAATTGTCTTCAGTTCTCTTGTGAATTGATAAAAATTCCTCCGATAACTTCAGAAGGTCGGAAAGAAGTATCCGTATAACAGTATCATTGAACTTCTTACCGGGGAACATTTTTCTAAAAATCTTTTCTTTTCCCAACAGCGGCGAGCTGTATTCAGGATGATGTTTCCTGATAATCTCAAAGAACCTAATGACATTTTTGTTCGAATTATGATAAGGCGAATGCACAAAATCCTTAAAAGATTTAAGTTCATCTTTGGAAAACGTTTTCAATACATCTATAAATTTGCTTTTAAGCATTGCATAATTTATAACAAAATTTACTAAAAAAATAACTAAAAATGTGTAATAAACAGCTATTTTTCTTTAATTTTTGCACAAAGAGTTTTTACATGAATGAAAGAATTTTTATAACAAAAGCTCTTAAAATTCCTGCCGTAATATTATTATAACAATTGTACATCCATACACTCAATACAATAGTTCCAATCTGCTTAAAAAAACCGCCTTTTCACAGGTCAACTTTTCAGAAGGAACTAAGCGGAGTTTGGAAAAGCGTAACAATACCAGATAATATTCTTTGCCGTATTGCTTTACGACAAATATCTTTGCAGAAAACCTGAATGACACTTGAACAGAATAAAACTTGAACAGAATGAAACTTGAACTGATTGAAACTCAAGCCGAATGAAACATAAAGTGAGTGAAACCCAAGCTGAATGAAAGCTAAAACAAAGAGAATGTATACTGACTGCCAGGAGCATCCCGGGGAATTCAGATGTACGTTGTATATTTCAGGCAGAAGATCAGAAGTGTTGAAAGCAGCGATAAGCCATGCGGTCGAGGCTCACGGTCATAAGAACACACCCGAACTTAAAAAACTGCTTAGCAAACAGCTGAAAACTGAAAAGAACTAAGATCAAAAAAAATAACCAATCCATTTAAGAAAGGACAAATAGAATGATAGTTGTGAGAGACATTTTTCATCTTAAGTTCGGGAAAGCTAAAGATGCCCGCGAGCTCCTGAAAGAAGCAAAAGGTATAAACGAAAAATATGGTTTTGCCAATACACGGGCACTAAGTGATCTTGTTACAGGAAAATCCTATACGCTGATCCTGGAAAGCGAATGGGAAGATCTGGGTTCGTGGGAAGCAGCAATGAAAAAAGGATTAGGGACAGAAGACTGGCAAAAATGGTACTCTAAATTTATCCCGCTTGTGGATTCTGCAGGCAGAGAGATACTGAATATTGTAGACTAAAAAAATCACTAAACCACACAAGGTGTGAAAGGAAAACAAATAATGAGCAGCAAACCTGAAATAAAGAACTTCAGCACGGCTGATGAAACCAGAGAATTTCCGCTTGGTAAACTGGAATTATTGAACATTGGCGGAGTGCCGATAGGCAAGGCTGTACTTCAGCCAGGCTGGAAGTGGTCTGACTCCGTGAAACCGATAGCGCAGACAAAAAGCTGCGAAGCACCGCATTTTCAATATCACATATCGGGAATATTAAGGATCAGAATGGATGACGGAATGGAATATGATTGCAAACCGGGTGATATTTCAGTTTTGCCTTCCGGCCATGATGCCTGGGTAGTGGGAAATGATCCGGTAGTTCTTGTGGACTTCCAGGGGATGAAAGAATACGCAAAACCTGCAAAATAATTATTTAAAGTTCACTTAAACTAAAATAAGAAATATGAACAGATACATGGTTGAAACTTCACATAACAGAGAAGATTGTCTGCACATTCTTGATGAATTTGTTATACACGGTCATATCACGCATTTTGACTGGGGCTGCGAAAGCGGAGTCTGCACAGGATGGGCGGTAGTTGAGGCAGAAAGCGAAGAGCAGGCATTGTATTCAGTACCGGCATTGATAAGAAAAAAAGCAAGGGTCATCAAACTATCAAAATTTACACCGGAAAAGATCCAGGAATTCCATGACGAAACATAAATCACACAATAATGAAAATCAATAACATGAAATACTCAACTTTTTTAGTATACATATTTATCATTTTTTCGGGTTCATCAATTTATTCCCAAAATTGGGAAGATACAGACCCTAAAATGACAAATGTCATTGTAGATACAATGCTAATTAAATCTACGATCGCAGTAATTGAACCAGGAGAAAAGAGTAAACCTCATACTCATCCGGCGCACTTTTTCTACGCATTAACAGACGGAAAGATAAAAATTCATTATAATGACGGAACAAGTGTAGTAATGGAATTAAAGTCCGGCGATTACGGATTTTCAAACCCCGAAGGGCTGCATCAAACCGAGAATATTGGAGATAAAACGCTGAGATTCCTAATTGTTGAGCTTAAAGAACATCCGTATAATGAATCTGAAAAAAAATAAAACTTCTGAAGATGAGAACTTCTGAAATACAGGGCAAGTTGTGGGGAACTTTTGCAGAAAGTTGGGCAGATCATGGAGAAGCAACATCTAATGATCTGTTCAAAACAGTGCTCGCTAAAATTATACATTCGGGAAGAGGAAAAAAACTGCTCGATGCCGGCTGTGGTGCAGGAGGTTTCTGTAAAATGGCTTATGATGAAGGGTTTGATGTAAGAGGATTTGATGCAAGTGAGCCGCTAATCAAAATTGCCCGCAATAGAATGCCTCGAACAGAATTCCTTACCGGAGATCTGGAAGAACTGCCGTACAACGATAATACTTTTGATACCGTTACCGGATTTAATAGTTATCAGTATGCAGGAGATATTGTAAACGCTCTAAAGGAAGCGAAACGTGTCACCAAAAAACATGGTAAGGTAATAATTACAGTTTGGGGTAAGCCGGAAGATTGCGATGCTACGCAAATATTTTCTGCACTGGCCCAAATTATGCCGCCTCCACAAAATCCAACGGGAAGGCCGCCTTTATACAATAATGGAAGCCTTGACAATTTTGCATCAGAAGCTGGACTAGCACCTGTAAAAAATGAAGACATAGTATGCTTATGGAAGTTTGAAAATGAAAGTTCTGCTCTTAAGGCTATACTGTCAGCAGGATTAATAGCAATTGCCATAAACAATGCAGGAGAAGAAAAAGTCAGGGAAACGGTTAGAAACGCTGTAGCGCAATTCAAAGGTCACGCCGGTAATTATATACTTAAGAATTCTTTCAAGTGTTTGGAAGCTGAAGCATAATTCCTCTGTAAATCAAAAAGGCGGACCAATGATCCGCCTTTGATAAAATCTTTTATTTTTCAGTTAAGTCTTTTCGCCGGATTTGTCCACGCAGTAATATTTCTGAACTTACCTTCATAATTAGGATACTCGAGCAGCTTATAGTTTGTACAGTTCACAGCTGTATCGCATCCAAGTGTTCCCAATACTATTGGTATTTCATTTGCTACCCTGGGAAAGCTGGACCATGTTGCCGCAAGATAATACCTCCCAGAAGGGATACCCTCCATTGAGTAAGGCGTCTCATAAAGCCAGTCTCTTGTTTTTAAGTTCAGCGAATCTGTTCTCACCGGTACACGATTGAACGGATTAACGCTATCGGCATTGAATAATGATATTGAATAATATCCCCCTGACATATAGAGGACAGAATCATAATGTGTTACGTAGCCGGTAAGCTTATCCCCCGATCTGCCGGGATCTACCGGACCATCACACGAAACGAAGACAGCAAGAAAAAGTACAAATATGGTTGTTATAGTTCTCATATTTCACCCCCATCGAATATGCAAATTGGATCATCTATATACCATAACCATATTAGCTATTTTACGGTAGTAGCAAGAAGCTACTACATTATTTAACTATCTTGTAAATTTTCCACTTCTGCGTCCCGGGAATAATAACTTTCGCCATCTGTTCTGCGTATTGTTTGAATTGAGGCTTAGACATATCAGCAAGCGCTTTTTCAAATTCATCTAATGATGTAAATACATATTCATCAACAATATGCGCGGCTGATTCGCCAATATATCCTGTATAGACTCTGCATTCAGCAGCCTTAGAAAAACCTGAACTGCGCATCTTTTCTGCACCCCATTCCTTAATTATGTTTAGGGCCTCACCCAGCTTTCCGAAATGAATATCCAGCGACCATTGACAAAGATACATAGTTTAACTCCTTTCGTTTATTTCTTTACTATCATGTCACTATATGATGAACTCAGGACATCTGAATTCTTTATCTTGAAGATCTCCTTAAGGTATTTCATTTTGTTCAATGATTCATTTTCCTGCAGAATTGTGTTGCAGATAATTTCAAATTCCATGAACTTTCCCAAAGAATAAACATTATCTATATGTATTCTTACGTTCTGCCAAAAATATAATCTTCTGCTTTTTGAAACAATGGTTCTTACGCTGTAAATATCACTCAAGATCTCTTCGACATTTTTTGGATGGCTTATTTCAGAAATATAGTAATTGCTGTACTTAGCCGTTGCCCTGTTATTGCGCTTATAATAAATTAATTGATGAATTGTGTTATTGATAGATCTCAACTTAAGCCTGCCGGGCGTAATATCAAAATATACATCTCGCTGATGAAGGATACCTTTATACTCTGCATTGAGCTTCTTCAAGGCATTAAATACTCTTTTGCGGTCACAGTACCTTACCTTTAGTTCAAGATTCTTCAATTTGCACCTTTGGTTTCATCCCCTGAGAGTGAACGGTAATAATGTACCATCAAAACAAATATTATTAACGGTATAACAATATCGCCGGCGTAAAGAAAAATACCTGTATTATATGGTGAGGTATCCCCCTTCATTATTTGAACATAATGACCGTATGCTGCTCCCCACAGAAAAATACAATTACCAATCACAACGGCCATCCAGAATTTCCCCCTGAAAAAGATGCATAAGAAACCAAGCAAGCCATATGAAAGATTAGCAACTGCAATTTCAAACTGGAAGGGGCTGCCGGTTGGCCAGCCGATCTGCTCGGCTACCTGATTAGGTAAAAACGCATGTCCCATAAACGCGTATAACCCTGCCGCGCCAATATTCAGAACAATGAGATATAAAAGAAAAACCCCGGCTTTTTCCCGGCGGGATAATTTCTTACGCGAAACTGACAATCTTATTAATGCGGAAACAACTGCTATTGCAAATAAAATTAAGGGATACACTCTGTACCTCCTTTTTGAAATTCGGTTTTTTTAATTTGGCTGATCTTTGAGTAACTCCAAAAGATCTTTTACATTTTTAACAGGAAGCCTGCATGCAAAATTTTCACACACATACGCAGTAGGTTCAGCGGAACCTTGTATCACTTTTGAGGCAAAAGTAATGCTGTTTGAAGCATTATTCGGGTCGATTTTTACAACCACCTTATCCGGAATATATCTTGCTAAAACTTCACGCATCATTCTGAATGCTGTTTCATCATTATTGCTTCCGGCTATAATTATCTGTTTAGGCTTGTATAATAATGAGTCCAGGGCTACAAGCATTTGCGGCATTGCATAGGGCATTTTTTCAAGCTTACCGCTGAATGCCAGTACAGACTTATAAGCCATATCATACCAATTGGTATTGCCCGTTAAAGCTGAAAGCCTTAATAAATTATTTATGGCAACGGAGTTGCCGGTAGGTTCAGCTGAATCATAATCTTCCTTTGTTCTTACAAGAATACTCGTATCCTTGCCTGATGTATCAAAGAATCCTCCTTCGGTTTCATCATAAAAATCATTTACCATTACTTCACATAGCTCAACTGCAAGTTTAAGATATTTTTCATCAAATGACGCTTCATAGAGGTCAATTAGTCCCTGCGAGAAGAACGAAAAATCTTCAAGGGTTGCATCAATATTGGCTTCACCATCACGCCAGCGGTGAAGCAATTTTTTATCCCGGGGATTGTATAAGTTCTCAAGAATAAAATCAGCAGCCATTTGCGCTTTTTCAAGATAAAGCGTCTCATCAAACACCTGGTAAGTTTTGGCAAAGGCCGAAATCATCAAACCATTCCATGAAGTAAGTATTTTATCATCTTTGTGAGGTAATGGCCGTTTTTCGCGCTCATTGAATAATATCTTTTTGCACTCCTCTATCAGTTCGTTTATTTCATCCGTTGAACGCTCAAACTTATTTGATGTTTCTGAAAGTGTATGTTTTTTATACAATATGTTTTTTTCTACAAACACGCTGTGCGGGTCGCTGCCCTGCGGTGCATTGCCGTAGTCATTCACACCGAAAAAGTAATTAAATATTTCTGAATCTTCACCAAGCAAAGAATCAATTTCGCTTTTGCTCCATACGTAAAACGCGCCTTCTTCTTTTTCATGCGGCTCGGCGGGATCAATCACTGACTCCGCATCTTCGGCTGAAAAGAACCCACCTTCTGCATCAGTCATCACCCTGCTTACATACGCAAGCACGTCACGGGTTATATCGCCAAAATACTTATCACCGGTTATCTGGTACGTTTCAAGATAGTTAACTGCAAGCTGCGCCTGGTCATACAGCATTTTTTCAAAATGCGGCACACGCCAGTAGCGGTCAACACTGTACCTGTGGAATCCCCCGCCCAGGTGGTCATACATTCCTCCTTTTGCCATTTGCAGCAGTGTGCGGATAACCATTTGCAAAGATTC
Organism: Ignavibacteria bacterium; assembly: GCA_041859235.1. Classification (GTDB taxonomy): domain Bacteria; phylum Bacteroidota; class Ignavibacteria; order Tepidaquicellales; family OLB5; genus OLB5. The sequence goes on from JBHEKV010000094.1 coordinate 57,207, forward strand.
AGAATCTTCAAACCTGTAATAAGCCCTCAATAAAAAATTAATTCCGGGCGGTCTTGGGAATTTCGGTGCGCCGCCAAATCCGCCGTACTCCTCATCAAATCCGTTTTTGAATTGCTGCGCTCCTTTGAGCAGCATTTCCTTATTAAGTTCATTTTCAGAAGATGTGTTCTGTGAAGCTTCCCGGATATGTTCAATAATTTTACCCCCTGATTCCAGCACTTCATCACGCCTGTTCATCCATGCATCAAAAAGCTGTGTGATTAGGTCTTCAAATCCGGGCAGGCCGTACTTTGATTTTGGCGGCACATAGGTTGCGCCGTAAAACGGCTTAAGTTCAGGGGTTAAGAACATGCTCATTGGCCAGCCGCCGGAGCCTGTCATTGCCTGCAGAGCTGACATATATACGCGGTCAACATCGGGACGTTCTTCCCTATCGACCTTTATGTTCACAAAAAGCTTATTCATTTCATTTGCTATATGTTCATTTTCGAACACTTCGCGCTCCATAACGTGGCACCAGTAGCAGGTTGAGTATCCTATGGAAAGAAATATAGGTTTATCTTCATCCCTGGCTTTTTGAAAGGCTTCCTCGCCCCACGGGTACCACTCCACAGGATTATACGCATGCTGAATAAGGTAAGGCGATTTTTCGTTAATTAATTTGTTTGGTTTAGGCATAGTAGTTTATTCGAATAATACATTAATATCTAATTTTATGAAATCTTTCCAGCTGATAGTATCATTGCTTATTACAATATTTTTAAATGTTTTAAATTTACTTGCAAATTCAGTCTGACCTTTATTATTTCTCATATTACCTGATTTTACTTCCAGTGAAATCAATTTACTGCCTTTTTTTAAAATAAAATCAACTTCATTGTTTCCTTCCCGCCAGTAAAATAAATTAATATTATTAACTCTGCATTGATTTAACAAATAACCTCCAATTGCCGATTCTATCAACCTGCCATAGATCGCATTTCCTGGTTCAAGATCTTTTTGACTCATGTTAGAATAAACATTAAAAAATGCGTTATTGTAAACATTCCATTTAGGAATTGAATTTCTTAAGTTAATTCTAGAACCAGAATATTTTTGCAGACCTGATATAAACCAAATTTTATCAAGCAGATACTGATATTGAACCAGAGTAATTGTATTTCCTTTATCACTTAAATTTCCAATTATTTTAGTATAAGATAGTATTTGCGATGAATATAAACATCCAACTTCAAATAAATTTTTCAATAAGGCAGGCTTTTTGATATTAGTCAGCATTACAATATCTTTTGAAATAGTAGTTTCAATAATTGAATTCAGGATGTAGTCTTTCCATCTTTTTTCATCATTGATAAGAACCGCGGAACCCGGATAGCTGCCGAAGTAAACATACTGATCTTCAGTGAAACCGAATGCCTCATGCATTTCGTTATAATCCCAATGAGGCAGATATATTATTTCAAATCTTCCGGTAAGCGATTCCGTCAGACCTTTATCGATTAATAGAGCTGAAGAACCGAGTAAAATAACTTTAACATTCAAATTATTTCTTCTATCTTCATCCCATTCTTTCTTAACAGCATCACTCCATTTATCAATTTTCTGGACTTCATCTATTACGAATAAAACGGTCTCAGCCCCAGTTGTTTTCAGTTTTATTCTTGCAGCTTCCCATTGGGAAGCGATCCAGTTGGAATCACTTGATGGAACATTATCTGCAGTTGAAAATTGGAAAGGAAAATCAACATATTTCAACAATTGTTCTACCAAAGTAGTTTTACCAACCTGCCGTGTACCGGAAAGAATTTGAATATGATTGGTCTTTTCTTCTATGCGATTTCTTAATATCTTAAGCTGTTTTCTTTCAAACATTTAAGTTAGTATATTTTACTAAGTCTAATGAGTAAAATTACTAATTCTAATGAGTAAAATCAAGCTATTGACCATAACTTATTGATTTTTCGTTATTGATACTAATATAATCTCTTAGTAAACAAACATAATTTAATATGGTACCGAAAGATTATTCGGAAGATTCAAAGAATTTCTATTTGAATGAACAGAACAAAAAAATTCAAAAAGAACTTGAAGAAAAATATGGAATGCAGGGTTCCGGTGTTTCTGATGATGCATCCCCGGAAATAATGAATAATTTCCTGAATTATGTTCAACAATTTGAGGAACAGTGGGAAAAGGCTCAAAGAAAAAAGATCAGAGAAATACTCGGCAATCCAATATTCAGGAAAATAGAAGACATCAAACCGGATAAAATTGAAGATGAAATCAATTTTGTTTTACAAAAGTATGCAGAAAAGAACTTCAATATTGATATTATTGAAAAAGATGATGTTAAACCAGGAGACTTCTATATATTCCTAACCGAAGAATTAATGGAACATGAAACTGATTTTATCAGTATCCCGGGCATGAATACAAATTTCATTTATGAGGAATTTCACCCCAGCCCAAAACTTAACATTAAGGATTGCGTGGAATATTTTCACTGGGGTTTGAAGAACAAAGATAAAGAACAAACTTTATTATGGTCAGCAAAAGAAAACATTGCGCTTAATAACATTAGTTATGATAGAGATGAATTTGCTCTTAATTTGTTTAAATTATTCCCGGATAATATAGAAGAAACCAAAATAAATTTTAAAGAAATCAATATAAATGATCTGAAAGCACAAATTGAGCTTATCATTAATTTTAAATCCGGAGATAAAGACAGATCTGAAATATACAATATCATATTTGAGTTTAATAAAGTTGATGCGGATTATATGGAAGTAAGATCCGTCGAAATTATTAATATATAATTTGAAAAATTTAAAGAATAATATACTCCCTCAGCTCTTCATTATCTACACACGTTATCTAATAGGCGCTGCGTTTGTATTTGCCAGTGTTGTTAAGCTGCAGGGCAAGCGATTTACAACAATTGACGGCATCAATGAGCCTATTAATTCCGCGTGGCATATGTTTGAAACGCTGTACCAGTCAGGGTTGTGGTGGAAGGTTATGGGGCTGGGTCAGTTGATAGCGGGTCTGCTGCTTATGACTCAGCGCTACGCAAAGCTTGGCGCGCTGATGTTTCTGCCAATTATTTCAAACGTATTTGTGATAACTTTATCGTATGATTTCCGGGGTACTCCGGTTATTACCGGCTTAATGCTGTTAGCCAACATTATGCTTGTATTTTGGGATTGGGATGAATTAAAGGTTCTTGTAAACAAAACTCCTGCAGCACCTGCGCCTAACAGATTTGAAAACATGCGTATTTGGGAAATTACCGGTCTGATCCTATTTCTATTTACGGCTATTTACAGAGCAGGTGTATCCGGTTATAATATTTTAGTTTGGGTTGCTGTATGTTTCGTAATTGGATTAACAGGTTTAATTATAGGACTATATAAATATAAAAAAACACTAAATGCACAAATTTGATATAACCCTTCTCACATCCTCAAAGTACATGACCACAGATCCCGGTGATGAGTTTGTGGATAACATTCTGGAAGAAGACAGGCTGCTAATAGGCGCACTTGAAAAGCGCGGTCTGAAGGCAACCCGTACTTACTGGGATGACCCCGAATTCAACTGGGCAGATACAAAGTGTGTGCTGTTCAGGACGCCATGGGATTACTTTAACCGCTATGATGAATTTGAGCCATGGCTTAAGAAAGCAGGTAAGGTCACAAAATTTATTAATCCGCTTGATGTTATTTACTGGAATATTGATAAGCATTATATGCTTGATCTTGAAAAAGCCGGTATAAATATTCCCCCAACAATTTTTATAGAGCCGGGTGATAAACGTTCGCTAACAAAAATAACCACTGAGTTGAATTGGGAAGAGTTTATTTTAAAGCCGGCAATATCTGGCGGCGCATGGCATACCTATAGAATGAACAGAGAAAATATTTCAGAACATGAATCTGTATTTACTGAGCTTATCATGGATAGATCAATGCTTGTGCAGGAATATCAGAAGAGCATGTTGAGCCGGGGTGAGGTTTCATACATGGTATTTGGCGGTAAGTTCACACACGCTGTTTTAAAAAAAGGAAAGGGTGAAGATTTCAGGGTGCAGGAGAATTTTGGCGGTACCGTTCATGATTACTCACCCACCAGAGAAGAAATTGAATTTGCGCAATTGGTAGTCGAAAAGGCAAAACCGGGGATAATTTATGCAAGAGTTGATGTGATGAAGGATAACAAAAGTAAATTAACGCTGGGTGAGCTGGAAGTATTTGAGCCTGCATTATGGCTGCGCAAACACCCGCCTGCTGCTGATTTGCTTGCAGATTTAATTGCCGGAGTGGTCAGGAAATAAACTCCCGGATTGGATAATATACAAGAACCCGTGCGGCTGTTTAAAGTGTTAAATGAATAAACAGCGGAAGGAGAGCATAATATGTTGGATACAGGTAAAGCATTCAGTAGTTTCTCAGTCAGTGATATTTCAAAAGCAAAAGAGTTTTACGGCGGCAAATTAGGAATGAAAATACGCGATGGCGAAATGGGTACATTGGAATTGATCATAGCAAACAACTCTGTTGTTATAATCTACCCAAAGCCAAATCAGGTGCCTGCTGAGTTTACAATACTTAACATTCCAACAGATAATATTGATGAAGCCGTTGATGAACTTAAGGAAAAGTGCATAGAATTTTTACAATATAATAACGAATCGATAAAGACTGACCATAAAGGCGTAATGCGCGGCAACGGTCCTAATATAGCCTGGTTTAAAGATCCGGCTGGGAATATTTTGAGTGTAATTGAAGCTGTTCCGATTTTGTAGACTCACAATACTGATTTAAAATTGATATATATTCAAATATCTTTATTATTTCTGCAGGTATTTGTAATTTACCTTTATGAGTGAATGTTTATCATGTTTATCCAACAGCGGTGAAAAAAGAATAAGTCCCGCATCAACAATTTACGAAGGCGTATACTGGCTTGTCGAACACGTCAATCCAACAGGTTTGTTAGGCTGGGTTGTTATTGTACTTAAACGCCATAGTGAAAGACTTCACGAGCTTACCCGGGATGAATGGCTTGAGCTAAGCGAAATTAATTTCAGGCTGACTGGCGCTCTTCATAATATCCTGGAATCTGAAAAGGAATACTCATGCTGCTTTGCAGAAATGGAAGGTTTCAGGCATATTCATTTCCATTTGATACCTAAGACGAGTAAATTTAATGAACATTATACCGGCTCAAAAGTATTTGACTATTTGCGGATACCTGAAAATGAAGCAGTTAGCAAGGATGAGATCATTAACTTCTGCAATAAATTAAGCCAGGAAATGAGTAAAAAGTGGGAATAACTATACATTATCAAGGCAAGATAAATGAACTTTCATTGATCGATAATTTTATTGATGAATTGACAGATATATCAAATGAGTTGGAATGGAAAAATCATATTATTGATGACAACGAGCTAAATATAAAAGGAATTATGATTTCACCACCTCCCGAGTGTGAACTGCTTACATTTCTATTTGATAAAACCACTGGCATCATAAAGGACAGAATAATTCTTGCTTTTGATGATATGGGCGATGACCATTACAAATACAACCATACCAAAACACAGTTTGCGCCAATAAATGTACATATTACAATTATAAAACTGCTAAAATATCTACAGGGCAAATATATTTCAGACCTCGCCGTTACTGATGAAGGAGAGTATTGGGAAACAAATAATGCCGAACTTTTGCAGACTAAGTTTGATTTTCTGGATGAGATGATCAACCTGATAACTGATTCACTAAATAAAACACAAAAAAAACCCGGCGAATCTGTTGAATCTTTAGCCGAAAGAATAGAAAAAATTCTGGCTGAAATACACGAAAGAAACAGAAATAAATATGGCTAATATTCCCATTTAGTTATATAATTAACAGATAAATAAGAAGATATTTCTGCAAAACCCCTTGCGAAACTAAATGGTTTCATGTATATTTGCAACCATAAGGTTTCATATTAAACAAACTCAAATAATATGCAAAGAGATGTATTTCAGGCGATTGCCGATCCAACCAGGCGCGAAATACTGGGTATGATAGCTTACCGCTCACTGAACGTAAATGCAGTTTCAGGGCATTTCGATATCACACGCGCAGCGATTTATAAACATTTAAAGATCTTACGCGAAGCCGGTCTTGTTGAAGTAAGACAGGCTGGGCGTGAACGTTTCTGCCACGCGAAAATGGAGAAACTTGAAGTTGTTTCAGAGTGGGTTGCGCAGTACCGCAAACTGTGGAATCAAAAGCTTGATTCACTTGAAGCATACCTTGATAAAATACAGAATGGTGCAAATCCAAAAGGAGGAATCAATGACAAATAAAGAGATCATTAGAAAAGTAAATGAAGGCTTTAATACGGGAGATACTGAAGCTATAATAAAATTCGTTGCTGATGATGTCACCTGGGAATGCCCCGGATTTTTTTCACACAAAGGAATAGATGCTTTCCGTAATGAAATACACAATTAAGCATTCACCGGTCTGCCGGTGATAACAGTTACTAATGAGCTGGAAGATGGCGATCTGGTAGCTGTTGAAGGTAACGTTAAAGCCAAAAAGAAGGACGGCAGCGATTTTTCGTGCAGGTTCTTTGATTTTTACAGGCTCGCAGGAGGCAAGATCAAAGAAATGCGTTCATACCTTGTTGATATAAAATAATTTAACAACCAATAAATTTACATTATGAATAAACAAAATGAATTAGTTATAGTACGTACATTCAATGCAGCAAAAGAAAAAGTATGGCATGCATGGAGCGATGCTGAACATTTCAAAAAATGGTGGGGACCCAAAGAATTCACCTGCCCTGACTGCACCATTGATTTTAAAGTTGGCGGAAAATGGCTTGCAAGTATGATGGATGATAAAGGGAATAAGATATGGGCGACGGGAGTTTACAAAGAAATTATTCCATTTGAAAAAATAATTTTTACAGATTGTTTTGCAGATGAAAAAGGGAATGTAGTCTCATCTGAAATATACGGCATGAAAGACGTTCCCATGGAAATGCTGGTAACTGTACTCTTCAACGAGATCAACGGGAAAACGGAAATGACAATTATCCATAAAGGATTGCCCGAAGGCGAGCTTAGCAAGGGCGCAAATATCGGCTGGAATACTTCAATTGATAAAATGGAAGAAAGCTTTAATTAAATCAATAATACAGAATTAAGAGAACATGATAGAGAATTTTCTTCAAAAATACTCGAATGCGGGAATTCTGTTTATCCGTATCGGAATAGGAATACCGTTTGCTTTTGTTTACGGAATTATGAAAATGGAGGGCGGACCTGAAATGTGGCAGATGGTTGGCAGCGCAATGTCAAATATAAAAATAAACATTGCGCCGGTTTTCTGGGGATTTTTGGCATCGGCAAGCGAGTTTTTTGGAGGAATTTTGATTCTGCTTGGACTCTTCACACGCACTGCATCAGCATTTCTGGCATTTACAATGCTTATGGCATTTGTGACACATTTATCCGCAATGGATCCATGGCATATGGCTATGCACCCGATGGAGCTTTTCGGGGTGTTCATGGGGCTTATCTTTGTAGGCGCAGGCAAATACAGTCTTGATAACTTATTATTCAAAAAAAACAGACAGATCACTTCATCCAATAACTAAAATTCATTATGAAAGCAGAACAAAGTATAAAGACCGAAAAGGAAATGATATTTTCGCGCATTGTAAATGCGCCGCGTGAGCTTGTATTTGAGGTATGGACAATCCGGGAACATCTGGAAAAATGGTGGGGTCCTGATGGTTTCACAACCAGCAGCAAGCAGTTTGAGCTGAAACCTGAAGGAGTATGGCTATTTACAATGCATGGACCAGACGGAAGAGACTACCCTAACAAAATAATTTTCACCGAAATCAACCGCCCTTCAAAACTTGTATACAGACATTCAGATGACGAAGGAGTTGAGCCGGTAAGGTTTCAAGCAGAAGTCACATTCGAAGAAGAAAACGGTAAAACACTGATAACAATGCATATGATAATGGAAACAGCTGAGATGCTAACAAAGGTTGTTGAAGAATACGGCGCGTATGAGGGCGCAATTCAGCATTTAGCAAGACTGAAAGATTATCTCATTTCGTTGAAGTCTTAAAAACTGATTTACTTTGTGTTTTATATAAAACTGCCAGGTCATAAGCTGTGGCAGTTTTTTTATATACCGGATTATAACTTGATAATTCATACATAAAAATTGATTTTGCGGAAATGAGCAAAGAAGAAAACAAAAGTTACACATTATCCGATAACCCGGATCGAAAACAATTTGAGCTTGTTGTAAGCGGGCATACTGCCAGAATTGAGTATATGATCATGGCGAATAAGATATTCCTTACTCACACAGAAGTACCTGCTGCACTTGAAGGAAAAGGAATTGGTTCTGAAATTGTTAAACTTGTCCTTGAAGAAATTGAACGTAGAGGATTGAAGCTTATACCGCTTTGTCCTTTTGTCGGCAAATACATAACACATCATCCTGAATGGAAAAGAGTTCTTGCGGAGGATGTAAACATTAAATGAATCATGAATAGACCTGAAACAGAAGAATACAATCCATATTTCTCTCGATACATCTCATTAGTTCCCCAAGGCAATTATATACAATTGTTGCAAGCTAATACAATTGAGATATTGGATTTTTTCAGCGGTATTCCCGCAGAAAAACATAACCACCGTTATGCCGAAGGTAAATGGAGTATCAAGGATATAATGATGCATATAACAGATACCGAGCGCGTTATGATGTACCGGGCGCTTGCTGCAGCTAGAAGAGATAACAGTATAGTACTTTGCAACATGAATGAAAATGCTTATGCTTCAAATGCCGATGTAACCAACAGGACCTTAAAAAGTATTATTATGGAATTCAGTTCACTAAGAGCTTCATCAGAAGTTTTTTTTGAGAATTTGGGTGAAAACGAATCAAAATTCATGGCAAGAACAGAAACTCATCCCATTACGGCAAGAGCCATAGGTTACATAATCATCGGTCATCCGATGCACCATATTCAAATTGTAAAACAAAGGTATTAGTAGTCAGCTCTAACTACTACAAATGCTAAAAATACCCGATTTTAAGCCTTTTCGAACTTATAAGAGTGTAAAAATTTATATAGAAAAAAAATTGTTTAAAATTGGTATATTTGCACCGACTTACCGATAATATGTGCATATTCTATTTTTAACGAAATTATACTATAAGGTCAATTAACATGAAGGAAATTATTCAGCATTTCTTTAAATATTTTTCTCAATCCCCTTTTGAACTGTACAACGAATCAGGTTTTAGGCACGAACTTGGTATTTTTCTTAAAAAATACTACCCGGAGCTCAACGTGAAACTTGATTACCCTGTATCACGTATGTTCAATCCAATACCCAAGCTTGCAAATAAGGAAGCTGATATTTTCATAATTGAAAGCGGCGTTCAGAAGCACGTTATTGAACTGAAAATGCCTAAAGATGAAAATGCCAGTCACGTAGATCTTTATCGTGTAATCCAGGATCTTAAATTCCTTGAACAGCTTAAAGGACAGGGTTATGATACATGCACTGAAGTTTTCATTACTAAACGCAAGAATATATGGGAATCAATAAACGGCGGCATATATAAGCTGTTTGCCGGTGATTCCGTAAACCTACGTTCTGTTACAAAAGATGAGATCCAGCCTTATCTAATTCACGGCGGCCCTATTGAGCTCAGCGGGACCTATAAAGCTAAATGGGAAGTTCTGCATGATGCCAAGGGTGATGAGTACAGGTATTTCATGATCAGTGTAAAATAAACAATACTTTTCAGGGTGATAATAACCGTAACTTCAATAAGGCTCAGAAGTGTATGGTATTTTTTCAGGTTAAGCCTGTTTGGATATAAGATCCAGAAACAGGCCGCATCTGAGAAAGGATTTATTAAGATGAAAAATACCGGGTTTGGGTATGAGCATTTTACGCTTTCAGCCTGGCAAAGCGAAGGGGACTTGAAACGATTTGCGCGCAGCGGCGAACACTCCGCTGCGATGAAGCGAACAAGGGAACTTGCCACCGAAGTCCGCACTTATACCTATTCAGCAGATAAACTGCCTGACTGGCCATCGGCTAAACAGCTTCTTAAGGATAAAGCGAAAGTTCTGAAGTTCTGACAGCTGATAACTTTAACTTCCATATCATGAACACTTACATAATTGAAACCGAACGTTTAAGATTAAGAGAATTCGATCACTCTGATAGTGACCTGATTTTTGAATTGCTCAATTCACCGGGCTGGCTCAAATATATCGGCAATCGTTCTATAGCTGATATTGAAGATGCTGCGAACTATATTGAAGCTAAGCTTCAGAAAGGTTACAGGGATTCGGGTTTTGGCTTCTACCTTGTTGAATTAAAAGCAACCGGAGAAAAAACCGGAATGTGCGGAATTGTAAAAAGAGAAGGACTTGATGACATTGACCTGGGTTTCGCATTATTACCCAAATTTGAGAACAAAGGTTATGCGTTTGAGTCATCGATGGCTGTCATCCAATATGCGAAAAATGTACTGAATATTAAGAAACTTGCCGCTATTACTCTGCCGTCTAATATAGCATCTATCAGAGTCCTTGAAAAAATTGGAATGAAATTTGAAAAGAGGATATATATACCGGGCGACCCCGAAGAACTTCTTCTATATTCAATGCAGCTGAGTAACTTATGAAAAAAATTGCAGTATTCGAAAAACTTGATTTGATAAATGATCATTGGGATCCAAAGATCGCCGGCGAGTTAAACGGACAGCACATTAAACTTGTCAAATTCAAAGGTGAGTTCGTGTGGCATAAACATGAACATGAGGATGAAATTTTCTATGTCGTAAAAGGCAGTTTTACAATGAAACTGCGTGATGGGGACATAGTTATTAATGAAAATGAATTTATCATAATTCCTAAGGGAGTTGAACATTGTCCATATGCTGAAGAAGAAGTTTCGGTGATGCTTTTTGAGCCTGCGGGTACGCTGAATACCGGAAACACAAAGAACAATTTTACCAAAGATGACCCGGAAGTAATCTAAATTACCTGAAATAAAAAAATTATTATCATGCCTTTTAAGATAGAAGCAGGAACTGCCCCCGATAAAATTGAAGTCACTTACTCAGGTACAATAACTGATATTGAATTCAGAAATGCCATCGCTGAATTCATAAGATTCAACGCAGAAAAGAAATGCCTGCTTGTATTGACTGACCTTCGAGAAATGACAGTTACACCATCAATATTAAACGTATATGATTCCATTAATATGTTCGAAAAAATGGGAATTGACAACAGGACATCAGAAGCCCTGATATTGCCGGAAAACAAATTCGTTGAGAAAAACATTAGATTCTATGAAAATGCGTGTCAGAACAGGGGTTATAACGTAAGAATATTTTACAACAGAGAAGATGCGCTACAATGGCTGAAATCGCAGTAGTGAAGTTAGAAATATTGAAATTTCATCTGAGTGCTGCTTTTATGGAACTACTGTAAATTGCTGTTACAATTCAAACTTCACCGGCGTTTTGGTTTCGTTTTGCCAATCCTGCCTCAGAATCGCATAGCCGGTACAATCGTACATGTTTCCATTTTCGTCCGGCCAGGCCAAGCGGTAATGTGCTTCCTTTACAAAACCGCAATGCTCAAATACTTTACGCATTGCATTGTTATCAATTCTGGTTGTTGCTTCAAAACGCTGTTTGTTTGGATATTCAGTAAACACTAGATCAGTAAGCCATTTCAAAGCATGTTTCCCTATCCCTTTACCGCGGAATTCTTCTTTAATTTTAATATCAAACAAAGGAGTTTCATCATCATCAGGACCGGAACCGAGATCAAATAATCGTATTACTCCAATAATCTCCTGATCACTTTCCAGGATCAAAAAAGTTCTTTTACCCTCTCCGTTGAAATACCCATCACTGAATTGTTTTTCGAGTTTCTCTTTCGATATTTTAGGAGTGCTGTGAAACGGCCAGTAACCCGATGAAAGGAATTCGAGCAACCGGTCTTTTTCAGAAGACTCAAATTCTGATATTTTGATTTCCATAGGGTAATTTACTTTCATGAAGCTGTCATTGTTTTTTTTATTTGTTTTATCATCCCGGGTCCTTCGTAGATCAGCCCGGTATATACCTGCACAAGTGATGCCCCAAGATCCAGTTTTTCCTTTACATCATCATAAGTTGATATCCCGCCGCACGCAATTACAACAAGTTTGCCTTCTGCTTTTTTCATCACATATTTCAGTACTGAATTCGATATCGGCTCAAGCGGTTTTCCGCTTAATCCCCCGCTTTCGTATTTTCCTTCAGGCAGTGTATCACGTGAAATTGTTGTATTTGTAGCAATAAGCCCGGTAATGTTATTATCAATTGATACCTGAATTATATCATCAAGCTCAGCTTCGGTGAGGTCAGGGGCTATTTTCAGATAAATATCCTTTGCGGTATCTGAAAATGTTGTATCAAGCTCATTATTCAGCTCCTGAAGATGTTTCAAAATTTCATCAAGAAATTTTTTCTGCTGAAGCTGCCTTAATCCTTCTGTATTGGGTGAGCTTACATTAATTGTAAAGTAATCGGCAGTCTCAAAACACTTTTCGAATGAAAATTTATAATCCTGGTAAGCATCATCAAGCTCTGTATGTTTATTCTTTCCGATGTTTACACCAACTATAAAATCTTTGCTTATTTTTTCCTTTGAAGCTTCGAGGTTCTTTTCGAACTCATCGGCACCGGCGTTATTGAATCCAAGCCTGTTTATAACGGCGCCATATTCAGGCAGGCGGAACATTCTCGGTTTGGGGTTGCCATCCTGCGGCAAGGGAGTTACCGTGCCGGCTTCTGCAAACCCAAAGCCCATCGCATCCCATCCGGCAAGAGCAGTAGCATTTTTATCCATGCCGGCAGCAAGACCTATGGGATTGCGGAATGTTAGTCTTCCCACTTTGGTTTCCAGTTTCTTATCTTCAAAACTTAAAAACAGCTTTAGAATTGAAGGAAAAAGTGAACCGGAAAGCCTGTTTATAGTGAAATTATGAACTTTTTCGGGATCGTAGTCAAATAAAAGCGGCCTGATAATTTTTTTATACATTGTACAGCAAAGATAACTGAAAATATTTTTTTGTGCTATGTTGTTATGAATATTGCCCCTACAGCAAAATGAATTGAACAACCCTGATTTTTGAGGTAACTTTGCTGCTTATGAACATGATATATTTAGATAATGCCGCAACAACACCGATTGATCCAAGAGTAATGGATGCAATGCTTCCCTGGCTTGGAGAAAATTACGGGAATCCTTCATCGGTACATGAAGCAGGAAGGAAAGCAAAGGTTATGCTTGAAGATACCCGTGATTTATTCGCGTCTTTCATCGGCGCAAGGTCATCGGAGATATATTTCACTTCGGGCGGAACTGAAGCAAATAATTATGCTATAAAAGGTTCAGCGTTTAATAACCTGGGAAAGAAAGACCATATCATAACCACCGCGATTGAACACTCCGCAGTTATTGATACTGTTGAGTATCTCAAAACAAGATTCGGGATAAGAGTTACATATCTTAAAACCAATAAATATGGCGAAATTGATCTGACCGAATTAACAGATACAATAACGGATAGTACTTTTCTGGTTTCCGTGATGCACTCAAATAATGAGCTTGGTGTAATAAATGATATTCCATCAATTTCAGGTCTGCTTAAAAATATAGACATAATGCTTCATAGTGATATGGTTCAGTCATTAGGGAAGGTTAAATTCAGCATTACTGAAACCGGGGTAAATTTTGCGTCATTTTCCGGGCATAAGATATACGGGCCAAAGGGTTTGGGTGTTTTGTATATTAAAAAGGATTCCCCTATTGATAAATACATGCATGGTGGAAAGCAGGAGCGGGATCGCCGCGGCGGGACGGAAAACATTCCCGCAATTGCCGGTTTAAAGAAAGCAATTGAATTACTGAATATTGAAATGGATTCTGAT
>JBHEKV010000134.1:0-14662 GCA_041859235.1 Ignavibacteria bacterium
ACGCTTGGGCTTAAGTTTGCTTTATGGTATGACGAAGTTAACCGTGATATTGCAAGATTAAAAACAGCCATCAAAACTGTTTCAGTCGGGAAAATATCGGGGGCAGTTGGTACATACGAACATTTGAATCCTTTTGTAGAGCGGTACGTATGCAAAAAGCTTGGTTTAAAACCTGCAAATGCGGCAACACAGATAATCCAGCGTGATATACACGCCGAATACATGGCTACACTTGCTATAATTGCATGTTCACTTGAAAAATTCGCGACTGAAATTCGTCATCAACAGAAAACAGAGATACTTGAGCTTGAAGAACCATTCACGAAAGGACAGAAGGGCTCTTCTGCAATGCCGCATAAAAAGAATCCGGTAATATGTGAACGCATTGCAGGTTTGGCAAGAGTTATACGCAGCAATTCCGTTGCTGCAATGGAAAATGTCAATCTATGGCATGAGCGAGATATATCACATTCATCTGTTGAGCGGATGATAATTCCCGACAGCACCATGCTTATGTATTACATGCTGGTCAAAATGATAGAAGTAATTGACGGGCTTGTAGTTAATAAAGCAAACATTGCCAAAAATCTCGACCGCACACACGGACTCATATATTCACAGCGGGCATTATTGAAGCTGGTTGAAGCGGGTCTGACCCGCGAGCAAGCTTATAAAGCAGTGCAGGATAACGCAATGTGGTCCTGGAAGACAGGCGAGGATTTCCGCGAGCTGCTTGAAAATGATAAGGTAATATCTAAAAAGGTCAAAAAAGCACAGATAGAAGATATCTTTGACCCCAAAAAGGTATTTAAGAATATTGATTATATTTTCAAAAATTCTGGCATAAAGTAATATAATTTAAAGACTTCAAAAGTCTTCCAGACTTTTGAAGTCTTATCATTGTGTAATTGCACAAAATGTTGGAGTTCTCTACAACTATATAACTATAATACTTTCCCTTTCCTTGAAATTCTCCCATTTTTTCACTAAATTTGTAGTCTAATAAATGAACTATTTTAGCCCGCCTGGCTGCTAAAAACCGTTCCGGTTTCATGAAAAATGTCACCGTATCATATTAAAAGTCAGGGGTAGTATAATAAAGTCGTACCAGCATTAAATTGCTGCAAAATATTCCAATTTGATTT
Source organism: Ignavibacteria bacterium (assembly GCA_041859235.1). GTDB lineage: Bacteria > Bacteroidota > Ignavibacteria > Tepidaquicellales > OLB5 > OLB5. The sequence goes on from JBHEKV010000134.1 coordinate 1,146, forward strand.
AAATTTCATACAGTTTCAAATAGAACTTATTTGAAATTTGTAATTTAATATTTGACATTTTGATTTTCAGGGCGGTTAGCTCAGTTGGCTAGAGCGCCACGTTGACATCGTGGAGGTCACCGGTTCGAATCCAGTATCGCCCACAAGCGAGAAATACAAATTGTGGGTAGGTTAGAGTGAAAGCATAATCCAAGTTACGCCAATCTCGTCCCGGTCTAACGGGATATCTCGCACAAGCGGGAATTACAGATTGGAATAGAGTTTGATCTTATTTTTTATGAGTTTCTTTTGAAGTGAAATTGGGGATAATTAATAAATAATATATAAATTAGAATGAACAAAACTATCAAAACATCAATTTTTCTTTTTCTGTTTTTGTTCTCGTCAAACATTTTTTCACAGATCTATTCACCAAAAGATATTGTCAATGTATACGACCCATTCACAATTACTTTCGGTGATCTGGTGCTGAATACAAATGACGAAGATTTCAAAGAACACAATTTCCTGATAATCATCACTATTACTGTTGGGCCTGAAAAGATAATCAAGTTTCTTTATAAAGATGATCTTCTGATCAATAATATAAAGAGCTATAACGATGAATATTGGGCGATTAACTTTACAGCAAGAAAAAATAATATCGTGTTGATTCCCGCAATTTACAATATCGCCAATAACGGCGGTATGGTGAACATAAAGATGGAAGGTTATTCCAATATTTCAGCGGGTGATGAATCAATGATGAGCCAGCTATCAACAGGATATGTCTATACAAGTTCTTCCATGTACGGCTCAATGGAGCAGGCTTATAAATACATCGCTACATCACCTGAAGTAAATAAGCCTAATTCAAGCCTGCTGACAACCGCTGAAGTTCTGCAGAGGAATGTTTCAACAAGGCCCGGAATATTTTATCTCGGCAACCCGACAGAAGTAAGTTATGCTGTACCCGAAGACCCTAAAAAAGTAATAGGTACTAACCTTCTGATACAGGGACAGAAAAAAGTTGAATCAAAGCTATCAAATAAAGCAGCAGACGTTTGGAATATACTCATTTCAAAGTATACAGATGTAAAGATAGTTCAGGGTGAGTCATACTTCAACAAAATTAAAGGTGCATTCAGCGATATCGTAAACATGCTTAAAATTGATGAAAACAAACGTGAGGGATTAATTGCGCGCTGCAACGAAATTATTAATGAGGATCTTGTTATGGGCCGCAAAACCGGCGTTTACCTTAACAATGAAGCGATAAGGCAGTTCACTTATCTTATGAATTTTGTTAAAGCCGGTATCCGCGCTAAGTCAGATACAGCTTCAACTACGGCTGACTTCATGAAATCAGATGAGCGTGAAGCGCTGAATTATTTTGAAACTAATCTGAAAGAGAACGATTTCAACCTGAATAACCAGTACCTGTACGATGATTTTATAAACTCATCAGTCAACAGGGGTGCAATTCAGAAGGAAATAGATATCATCAGAAGATATTACCAGCTTAAGTAGTTTATCAGCTGTTGAGCAAAAATAGCCCATGACTTCAGTCATGGGGCGAATAAAGTAAAAATAAATTAAAACCGTTTTAATGGTTTAAAAGTATTAAGATTTAAATATATAATTGAGCAATAACGAAAATATTAAAATTACTTTCCCGGATGGGAATTCAAAAGAATTCCCCAAAGGGACTTCATCGCTTGATATCGCAAGATCAATAAGCAAAGGACTCGCAGAAGACGTACTTGTTGCGGAAGTTAATGGCAAGCTTGTTGACCTGGTGAAGTCTATCAATGAAGATTCATCGGTTAGATTCTACAAGTTCGGCGATGAGGAAGGCAGAAAAGTATATTGGCATACCACAAGCCACATCATGGCTCAGGCTATTGAAGAGCTCTATCCCGGTGCAAAATTCGGTGTGGGTCCGCCAATTGAAAATGGTTTCTATTATGATGTTGATTCCGAGCACCGCTTTACTGATGAAGACCTGAAAAAGATAGAAGACAGAATGCTTGAGATCGCTAAACGCGATCTGGTTACCAAACGCGAGGAATTAAAACGCGAAGACGCGATAGCTTTTTTCAAATCAAAAAGGATTGACCCGTATAAGGTTGAAATACTCGAAGATATCGCTAAGAACGAAGAGTATGTTTCGTTGTATCACCAGGGCGGATTTACTGATCTTTGCCGGGGTCCGCACATGCCAACAACCGCAAAGCTTAAGAATGTAAAGCTCTTAAGTGTTTCCGGTTCATACTGGCGCGGTGACTCTGACCGTCAGCAGCTCCAAAGGATTTACGGTATATCTTTCCCCAAAAAGAAAGAGCTGGATGATTATATCCATTTACTTGAAGAGGCAGAAAAAAGAGACCACAGAAAAATAGGTAAACAGCTTGATCTTTACAGTACTCATGAAGAAGCCGGCGCGGGACTTGTATATTGGCATCCAAACGGCGCTGTTATCCGTATGGAGCTTGAAGATTTCTGGAGAAAGGCCCACATGGAAGGGAACTATGAGCTTCTTTATACTCCCCACATGGGAAAAAGCTGGCTGTGGGAAACAAGCGGTCACCTTGATTTTTATAAGGACAGCATGTATTCACCAATGGAAATTGATGAACAGCTTTATTATATGAAACCAATGAACTGCCCGTTCCATATTATGATCTACAAAACTCATTTAAGGAGCTACAAAGATCTTCCGCTGCGATGGGCTGAGCTTGGCACTGTTTACAGATATGAAAAGAGCGGTGTGCTTCACGGACTTTTAAGGGTACGGGGGTTTACTCAGGATGATGCTCACATTTTCTGCACTAATGAACAGATCGAATCTGAGATTATTGAAGTGATAAGGTTTGCTAAATATGTATTCCATTCACTCGGATTTGACCATATGAACTATTATCTTTCTACTAAACCCGAAAAGGCTGTTGGTGAAGATTCATTATGGGTAAAGGCTACAGATTCATTGATAAACGCTCTTAAACATGAAGGTCTTGATTACAAAGTTGATGAAGGCGGCGGCGCATTTTACGGTCCCAAAATTGATATTAAAATTAAAGACGCATTGGGCCGTGAGTGGCAGTTGAGTACTATTCAGTTTGATTTCAATCTTCCCGAAAGATTTGACCTGAAATATATTGGTGAAGACGGAAAAGAACATAGACCGTTTATGGTACATAGAGCTCTTCTTGGCTCAATGGAAAGATTCTTCGGTATATTAATTGAACATTATGCAGGCTCTTTTCCATTGTGGCTTGGCCCTGTTCAGGTTGCTGTTATGCCAATTGCTGACGCGCAGCTCGATTATGCCAAAGAAATATATCAGAAGATCAGGAACACCGGTCTTAGAGTTCAGCTTGATGAACGCCGTGAAAAAATCGGCTACAAAATACGCGATTGGGAAACCAAAAAAGTACCGTATATGATAGTACTTGGCGATAAGGAAATGCAGGCCGGCAATATTACAGTACGCGCTCATAAAAAAGGCGATCTTGGCAAATTTGAACTTGATGCATTCATAAACAGCCTCATTGAAGAACGTGATTCAAAGAAGATCAGTTAAGATCAATTGTAAAAAATATATCAGCATCACAATTTTATAACTTTTAAAGGAGTTAATCATTAAGGAAAGAAAGATCAAAACACGCATCAATGAACAGATTCGTGTTCCCGAAGTAAGGGTAATTGATGAGAACGGCGACCAGGCCGGGGTAAAACCTACTCAGGAAGCCCTTAGAATGGCAAGATCCAAAGATCTTGACCTCATTGAAGTTTCACCAAATGCAAAACCGCCTGTCTGCAAAATAGGTGATTTTGGCAAGTACAATTACGAAAAACAGAAAAAAGAAAAAGAACAGAAGAAGAGCAAAACTTCCACACAGCTTAAGGAAATTCGTTTCCATCCAAATACAGATACTCATGATATGGATTTCAAATGCCGTCACCTGGTTGAGTTCCTGGTACAGGGTCATAAGGTAAAAGCTACAATTATCTTTATCGGCAGGATGATGGTCCACCAGGATATCGGAAGGAAACTGATGGATGAGATACTTGAAAGACTTACTGTAGTTGGCAAAATTGAACAGCCTCCCAAAATGGAAGGACGCTATTTGACTGTAATGCTTATTCCCGATAAGAAGAAAATAGATGACTATAAAAAGAACCTTGAAAAAAGCAAACTTACAGATAAACCGGCGGAAACAAAAGCTCAGCCAAAAGCTGAGCCAAAGGAAGAACCTGAGGCCGAAGTTCCGGCAGATAAATAACATTTAAAAAAGAAAATCAATAATCAAAGAAAGTAAGGTATTATAATGCCAAAGATGAAATCAAACCGCGGTGCAGCAAAATCCTTCAAGGTAACTGCTTCCGGAAAAGTTAAAAGGAAACATTCTTTAAAAAGACACATACTCACAAAAAAATCAGCTAAAAGAATAAGGCAGCTAAGACACGACGCCCTTGTTTCGGAAGCGGACGCAAAACGCGTGAGAAGAATGCTTTTAGCTTAATAAACGAAAATAAAAAATAATATAACACAGGAGATATAATAAAATGCCTCGTTCAGTAAATTCAGTAGCATCAAGGAAAAGACGCAAGAGAATGCTCGCCAAAGCGAAAGGCTACTGGGGAAGAAGAAGTAAAGTAACTACAGTCGCAAAACACAGCGTCGAAAAGGCCGGTCAGCACGCTTATTCAGGCAGAAAACTCAAGAAAAGAGTTATGCGTAATATATGGACAGTAAGAATAAACGCTGCCGCAAGGGATAATAATACAACATACTCAAAATTAATAGGCGCATTACACAAAAAGAATATTGATATCAACCGTAAAGTACTCGCTCAGCTGGCGTATGATAATCCGGCGGCGTTTACAGAAGTTGTAAAATTCGCAATGAGCTAATTTGCAGATAATTTAAAGTATATCAATAAATGCTGTCTGATCTTGAAAAAATAGAACAGGATATCAATTCATTTCCTGTTTCCGGTACAGAAGAACTTGAGAACTTCAGGCTGAAGTTCATTTCACGTAACGGTTTGCTGACTAAACTCTTCGAAGAGCTTAAAAACGTTAGCCGCGAAGAAAAACCCGTTGTTGGCAAAAAGCTTAATGAAGTAAAAAAACTGGCTGAGGGCAAGTATAATTCGCTTAAGGAACAGTTTGATGATACTTCATCTGCAAAAGAATCTTTAGATTTGACATTGCCGGCCGCTGAGTTCAGCATTGGCAGAGAGCATCTGATTTCGCAAACCCTTGCGGAGATGGTGAAAATATTCCGTGAAATCGGCTTTAAGGTAACAGATGGTCCGGAGCTTGAAGAAGAATTCTATAACTTCGATGCTCTCAACACGCCCGCGCACCATCCTGCGCGTGATATGCAGGATACTTTTTACGTGCAAAGCAAGGTGGATAAGGATAAGAAGTATGTGCTTCGCACGCATACATCACCGGTTCAGATAAGGACCATGCTGGCCAATAAGCCTCCTTTAAGGATCATCAGTCCCGGAAAGGTTTTCAGAAATGAAACCGTCACTTATAAGAACTATTTTATGTTTCATCAGCTTGAAGGTTTATATGTCGATAAGAATGTAAGTATGCAGGACCTCAAAGGGGTTCTGGCTTATTTCTTTAAGAAATTCTATGGTGAAAATACGAAAATTAGGTTCATACCCAGTTTTTTCCCGTTCACTGAGCCCTCGGGACAGATAGATATTTCTTGCTTTATCTGCGGGGGCAAAGGCTGTAAGACCTGTAAAGATACAGGCTGGCTTGAAATAGGAGGATGCGGAATGGTTGATCCCAACGTATTCCGTTCTGTAAATATCGATCCCGAAGAATTTACCGGTTATGCTTTTGGTATGGGTATGGAAAGAATTACTATGATGAAGTACGGTATAAAAGATATCCGTACGTTCTATCAAAATGATGTGAGATTTCTAGACCAGTTCTAAGCAGATAGATGACTGATTTATTTACATTAGAAAATTTTACAATTGTTGTTCTTTGTTATATTATAGGTTCATTTCCCACGGCATACCTGCTGGTTAAGTATAAAACCAATAAGGATCTCACCAAAGAAGGCTCGGGAAATGTTGGCACGCTGAATTCATTTACAGTTTCGAAGTCAAAATTTATAGGCGCAGCCGTGCTGCTGATCGATATACTTAAGGGAGTTCTGCCCGTCTATTTTATGATGTTCGTAGTGCCGCATCCTTACCAAAGTGTAATGCTTGGCGCGTCCGCGCTTATATTGGGACACAATTATCCAATTTGGCTTAAGTTCAAAGGGGGCAGGGGACTTGCAACGGGCGCAGGAATATTTATGGTAATAAATTACTATATATTCATAGGCTGGTGTGTTGTTTGGCTGGTGGTTTTCCTTTTAAAAAGAAAAGTTTTAATAGCGAATACGATCGCTACATTTATGCTGCCTGTATACGTTCTGTTTATCAATCTTTTCAGCATTTTGGTAGTAAACAAAAATGTACAGGGGTTTTCTCTGAACTATTTTACCGTTTTTTCAATTATAATAACTATAATTATCCTTTCGCGCCACACCGAAGTATTTAGAAAATAAAATAAGTTAATTCATTCATATAACCACAAACATAAAAATCAAATATGTTTCCTAATTTAAAGAACCCGGTATTTACAGATGTTGATGACCTTAATGAGATGGCTCGCCAGATAAGAAGAGATATCATCAATATGCTGCTTCTTTCCAAATCAGGCCATTCAGGCGGTCCATTAGGACTTGCGGACATCTTCACGGCGCTTTACTTCAATAAACTGAACCTGCTGCCGGAAGATCCGTACAATGCCGAAAGAGATTTCGTGTTTCTTTCTATAGGGCACGTCGCACCGGTTTGGTATGCAACACTTTCCAGGCGTGGATATTTCCCTCTTGATGAACTAAAAACACTTAGGAAAGTGAACGGCAGGCTGCAGGGACATCCAGCTCCGCTTAAAACACACGGTTTGCCGGGTGTTGAAATAGCTTCGGGTGCGCTTGGGCAGGGTCTATCAATTGCAGTAGGTACTGCATTGGGCTTAAGGCTTTCCAAAAGGCCCAACCATGTTTACTGCATTTGCGGTGATGGTGAGCTTGCCGAAGGGCAGATCTGGGAAGCTGCTATGACTGCTGATCACCACAAGACTGATAATCTTACTGTTATAGTTGACAGAAATCATTGCCAGATTGATAACCGCACTGAAAATGTTCAGGTCTTAGAGCCGCTTGCAGATAAATGGAAAGCATTTGGATTTGAAGTGTTTGAAATTGACGGCCATAACATGAAAGAAGTGCTTGATACTTTGGATGCTGTTAAGAAAGTAAAAGGGAAACCAAGCTGCATAATTGCATACACAAAAATGGGCAGGGGTGTATCATTTATGGAAGATAACTATAAATGGCACGGCGTTCCGCCAAATGATGAACAGGGCAAAGTTGCATTAAGTGAATTACCCGCAACCAAATATGGTGATTTTGTTGATTACTATAAAGTAAAATAGATTGTTAAAACTATGAAAGCAAATGTATTTTTCACTGCCGTTTTTTTTCTTGTGTTATTTTTCGCAGGATGCTCTACACAGGGTAATGATGAAAAAAAACTGCCTATGGAGATCATCCTTGACGGAACTTACTCTGCTATTGAAGAAAAGCGTGAAATTTTGCTTAACAGCAATGAAGACTACCAGAAATTAATGGCGGAAGTTTACAAAAATCTTGATCAGATGCCCAGAATTCCAGTCGTTGATTTTAACAAGAACAGCGTAGTTGCCGTGTTTATTGGAACAAGGAGTAACGGCGGGTACATGGTGGCAATTGATAGTATTACAGAAGCAAAAAGCCTGACCGTGAATATAACTGAAACAACTCCCGGGCCGAATTGCATGGTCACTGAAGCAATTACACGCCCGTTTACTCTGGTGAAAATACCTAAAACCGACACAAAGCCTGTTTTTAAAACCAAACAAATTGTTAAAGACTGTCAATAATTAAACAGAAATATGAACTACATACATAAATTTGAGAATTATTTAAGAGAAGATCTGGATCTTGCTAGACCTGAATTGAAAGAAACTCGCCGGGGTTTTGGTGATGCCCTTGTCGATCTGGGCAAATCAAACCCGGATGTTGTTGTACTGGGCGGTGATGTAAGCGGTTCAGTAAGGACTGATATGTTCCGTGATGCGTATCCTGAGAGGTTCTTTTCAGTGGGCATTGCTGAGCAGGATATGATGGGAACTGCTGCCGGTTTGTCCTTGGCCGGAAAGATTCCGTTTGCTTCTACGTATGGTGAATTTGCAACCGGCAGACCTTTTGACCAGATAAGACAGTCAATTGCATACAGCGTAATGAACGTAAAGATTTGTGCTTCGCACTGCGGATTTACTGTAGGACCCGATGGCGCGACACACCAGTCACTTGAAGATGTTGGTATAATGAGAATTCTGCCTCATATGAATGTGATTACACCGGTAGATTATAACCAGACTTACCGCGCGATTATTGAATGTACTAAAGTTAATGAGCCTTTTTATATCAGATTCTACAGGGATAACTCTCCCAACTATACAAATCCGGATGCCCCGTTCAAATTCGGCAAGGCTGATACACTTTATGAAGGAAGTGATTGCACAATTATTGCCAGCGGATTAATGGTTTGGGAAAGCATGATGGCGCTTGAAATGCTTGCCAAGGATAAAATATCGGTAAGACTTATCAATATGCATACAATAAAGCCTATTGATCGTGACGCAATTGTAAAAGCAGCTAAGGATACCGGCTGCATTGTTACATGCGAAGACCACCAGAAAATTGGCGGATTAGGCGGCGCGGTTGCAGAAGTTCTGGCACAGGAGTATCCCGCACCGGTAGAATTCATTGGTGCAAGTGATACTTTCGGGGAATCAGGTAAAGCAACAGAACTTTATGAAAAGTACGGAATTTCAAGCAGACATATTGCTGAAGCTGTTAAAAGAGCAATAAAAAGAAAAAAATAATTAGTTAAAGTCTTCAAAAGAACCGATCAAGGGTACTAAAAACTGTATTTTACGAAATTGTGATCTGAAATTGTAAATTATAGATAAAAATTTGTGAGAATTTTTATAGCTCTTGATCGGTTTTGTCATTTATAAGAAATCTATTATTACTTAATATATGAATAAATCAAAATATTTACTCGCCGGGGTTACCTTTGTTGTTGTTCTTGCATCAGGATTCATCTTCGGGAGATATGTATTTAAAGGCGAATCAACTGATCTTAAAGCCAATGAAAATATAAGCAGGGAGCGTGTCATACAAAATATTACTGACTCCCGTGAAAATGCCATTACGCGAACAGTTGCCGATGTTTCAAAGGCTGTTGTAGGTATTAGCGTAACTGAAGTACGTGAGTACCGCGACCCTTTCGGAGACGATCCCTTTTTCAGGCAGTTTTTTGGCGATAGAAGCTACAAGCAGGAAGTCCAGGGCTTAGGTTCAGGTTTCCTAATATCAGATGATGGGTACATAATCACCAATGACCATGTTGTTGGTAATGCTACTAAGGTCACAGTATCTATGACAAACGGTGATCACCTTGATGCTGAAATAATAGGTAAGGATTCCTACAGCGATATTGCAGTGCTGAAAATAAATAAAACAGGCCTGCCTTACATTAAGCTTGGTAACAGTGATGATGTCATTATTGGTGAGTGGGTAGTTGCCCTCGGAAATCCGTTTGGACTATTTGAAGTGAACCAGAAACCTACCGTAACCGTAGGAGTAGTCAGCGCTATGGGAATGAAGCTTAATTCCAATGAGAACAGGTTCTACAGGAATATGATACAGACTGATGCCGCGATCAATTCAGGTAACAGCGGGGGACCGCTTGTGAACAGCATTGGTGAAGTAATTGGAATGAATACACTTATTTATACAGGCAACTCAATGGCGGGCGGTAATATCGGGCTCGGGTTTGCAATACCGATGAACAAAGTGAAAGCGATTGTTGATAAGCTCAAAAAAGATGGTAAGATAGAGCGCAACTATGATATCGGCTTAAGGCTGCAGACAGTTGATAAGAATATCGCCCAATATTTCAAGCTCACGAATGTTTCAGGCGCGATCGTTGTGAATGTTGAAAAAGGCAGCGCAGCTGATAATGAAGGCATAAAGCCGGAAGATATCATACTATCTGTAAATGGTGAAAAGATCGGAAGTGACGCTGATTTCTGGGGACTTATACTTGATATGAAAATAGGCGAGAAGGTTAAGCTTAAAATTCTCCGCACGGGAAGCGAGATTGAAAAGGAATTTGAGCTTAAAGTGAAGTAAGAACTGAATCTTCCTCCAGTTTGAGAATTGATATAAGTATGAGAGCATTCAAATCCCCGTTGTAAATATAGCAGGGATTTTGCTTTACGTTTAATTGTGGCTTTAGCTAGTTCAAGCTTTTCGTCCCCCTTTAATAGGGGGATTTTTTATGATAGGCGCCAAAGATAATTTGATTAGCCCCGCCCTTCAGGGCGGGGTATGAAGTTGTAAGTAAAACGGGCTTTAGCCCGAAATTACTCTGTTAACAATTCGCCGAAGGTGACCGGTTTTGGTGACTAAAAGGAAAATAAAAAAGGCAGGGTAATTTAACTCTGTCACCCAAACTTTAGTTTGGATGACGATATCAAAATGACTGTTTAGTTAACGTTTCTGCTGTTTTCGTTTCCCAATCTGGAGTTTGGGAAGCAGGGTAAAGCGAATCAATCTGGGGAGCAAAAGAAACCCTGCTAATTATAAGCAGGATAGAAAATGAAAAAGGCAGGTTAATAACCTGCCTTTATTAACTACTAATTCAACGAAATCTTTTACTTCGTCATTATCATCTTCTTAACTTCTGAATACTTCTCGGTTTCGAGCTTATAGAAATAAATACCGCTTGTTAAATTTGCATACTTAGATGCATCAAAAGTAACTGTGTAAGTCCCTTTCTGCTGATTAGCATCAACAAGTGTGGCAATTTCTTTGCCGATAAGATCAAATACTTTCAGTCTAACGTATGATGCGTCAAAAAGCTCATACGATATATTTGTTGTGGGGTTGAACGGGTTCGGTGTATTCTGTTCGACCTTAAAATTTTTAATACCGGTAATACCTATCTTTATCTCATCAGCTTCAAATACAACCGTACCGTTACCGGAAAAGCCTTTCATCTTGTAGAAATACACGCCGTCTCGTTCAGGTTCATCCTCATAATCATACATAAATACAATACCGTTATCACTATTGGATGCTTTCTCAAAGAAATCCGCCTTCTGAATTCGTTCGTCGTTTATCTTTTTGTATTCCTTCTTCTTCGGGTCAAGCCTGAAAATTTCGTAATACGAAACATCTTTCGGGTTAAGAACCCTCCAGTTAATGTATACTGTCTTATCTTTTATCTTTGCTGAAAATACTGTGAGGGCGTCGGTTGAATCAGCTGCTGCAGAAATTTCTTCTTCATCTCCGCCGGGTAATATTGATATCATATCATTATTACCTGAGAGTAATTTTGTGCTGAATAGGAACAATATTAAGAGAGCTGAAATTAGTAAGCTTTTACTCATACATTCTCATGTAAAAATTCCAAACGCTTCTTTAAGCGGCGTTCGCTCATAAGAAGCCTGTCTTTGCCGAATATGGCTTCTTCCTGGGAAGTGAAAGACAGGATATATTCATCACTCATAACAATTGCCTCTTCAGGGCAGACCTCTTCGCAGAAGCCGCAGAAAATACACCTTAGCATATTAATTTCAAATTTCTCGGGGTATCTTTCCTTTTCCTGTGTGGCAACTTCGTTTGCCTGGACTTCAATTGCAAGCGCGGGACATACCCTTGAACACAATCCGCATGCAACGCATCTTTCAACGCCGTTTTCCGCTTTCACCAGTACGGGTCTGCCGCGGAACGCTGTTGGCGGTGCCCATTTTTCTTCAGGGTACTGCCTTGTAACTTTCGGCTGGAACATCTGTTTAAATGTCAGCCATAAACCGCCCACTATCTGCGGTAAATATGTTTTCTCTAATAATGTGAGATCTTTACTTCTAACTTGTGGTATTTCTGCCATTTTTCGCTTTTTCCCGTTATTCGGGAAATCCATTCATTAATTCCTTAATTAATAAAACAAAATAAAACTCAAACTGTTCCAATACTAAAATCTGTGCAATCCTATAATCAGTCAAATCTGTGATGTAATCATGCAAATCAAGCTAATCAAGCTAATCAAGGTCTACTTAACCAGAACCATTTTCTTCACATCAACGTATTCACCGGCACGTAATGAATAATAATACATTCCGCTTGAAAGTCCTTTGGCATTAAAATCAGCCTGGTATTCACCGGCAGTCAATTGCCCGTTTACCAAAACGCTTACTTCACGTCCAAGCATATCATATACCCTTAATGAAACATAATCACTTTTCGGGATCGAGAAGTTGATCTTGGTATTCGGGTTGAACGGATTCGGATAGTTCTGTGATAAGCTGAATTCATTTGCAATACTGCTTATATTTGTAATACCTATAGTCTGTGATGTGTTTGCCCTGAAATCAAGTTCAATATACTGTGATGGGTTTGAAACGAGCTCCGCTCTTATTCTCATATGTCCCGCACCGTGAACAAATACATTCTCAACGGTTCTGCAGTAAAAATGAAATGATAGAATATCGTCAGCAGATACCCCGGAACTATATGAAGCTGTTACGGTATCTGTTTCGGGAGGAAAGCAGCTCTGGTAATTGCAGATAGCCGTACCAAGCGGCTGCCAGCTTGGGGTCAGTTCCTCAATAACACGGATAACTCTTATATCCTGTGACCCGGAATTTGGATTCAGAATTGCTTCAATGTAACCTTCAAATGCATTAGTATCAGTGATTGTAATTGTCTCAGGTCCAACTCTTGTAAAAGTAAAACCCTGTGAAAATGTATAGCTTGAAACTAAAATTAATGCAAAAGCTAAAAAGATTTTTTTCATTTTTTGATTGATAATTTTAACAAATTTATATGAATTCTAATCCAAAATCAACTTAAATAACAGGCTATTTCAGTTAACGTAAATCACTATTTTTGCTCAATTAACTAAAAATAATGCAATTTTCAGGCATCAATACACCCGCTTATCTTTCTTGCCTGCCCAGTACTCAAATACTTCAACACATTCTTTTTTCATAAAATCTCCGGTTATTTGCACATTGCTTAAACCCATTTCCTTAAGCATATGGTTTGATACCTTCAGTTCATTAAAGCCAAACCGCTCGGCATCTTCAATATCTGCGCCGTAAAATATCTTATCTATCCTTGCCCAGTGAATTGCGGTAAAGCACATTGGGCAGGGCTCGCAGGTTGAGTATATCGTACATCCGCTCAGATCAATATCATTAATATGCTTGCATGCATTTCGTATTGCGTGAATTTCACCATGTGCGGTAATATCAGTACTGGCCCATACGATGTTATGGTCACAAGCTAATACTTCGCCATTTTTTACAATACATGCTGCAAACGGTGT
>JBHEKV010000106.1:0-9511 GCA_041859235.1 Ignavibacteria bacterium
ATAAAATTCGGCGGCGGATACGGACAGGGCGGAAGAGCGGCTGCGCCTATATGGGGAAGGTTTATGAAATACGTTTACGATGACCCGCAAACAACAATGGAGCTTAAGTATTTTGAAATGCCCCCTGATGTTGAGGAGGCTAATATATGTACTGTAACCGGACTGCTTGCAAATGAAACCTGCCCGGCATATAATGATCTTATCCTGAAAAGGAACACCAGCCGCAGGTGCTCAATGACGCATGCTTTTACTCCAACTGAAGGCACTGAAACAACAGGTGAACCGCCTCCTGGAAGCATAGGGTTTTGAAACATATACATATAATTTTAATTGCAGCCAATACAGTCGTTCTTTTGTGAAAATGATTCTATCTGGATAGTGGTATGCTCAATTTCGAACTTGTCATGTAATTTTTCCTGAATCATATTCAGGAAATTGCTTTCCTGGGTAAAGTTATCCACTACTAAATGCGCTGTCAGGGCAATTTGTGATGTGCTAAGGCTCCATATATGAAGGTCATGAACTTCAGTTACCCCCGCTAACCCATTAAGATAAGTTCTCACTTCATTAATATTTATTTTCTCCGGTACAGCATCAATTGAAAGTCTTATTGTTTCTTTAAATAGATTCCAGGTGCCTAGAAAGATAATGCAAACAATTATTATGCTCATTAGTGGATCAAGCCAGTTGATATCATAGAAAAGTATCATTAACCCTGAAACAACAACACCAGCCGATACAAGCGCATCTGTGAGCATATGAAGAAAAGCACTTCTGATGTTTAGATCTTTATCTTTTCCTTTTACGAACAAGTATGCTGTTAATCCATTTATAATTATTCCAGTGAAGGCTACTATTATAACAGTGCTTCCGCTAACACCTACGGGCTCGTAAAATCTGTTTACTGCTTCCAAGCAGATAACACCAAGAGCTACCAAAAGCAATAATGAGTTAAAGGCAGCTATTAATATAGAACCTTTTTTAAAACCGTAAGAATATTTATCAGATGACCTCTTTTTAATTAACAAAGATGCAATCAGTGCCAATACCAAAGCAATAACATCACTGAAATTATGACCTGCATCGGCAATCAAAGCAACTGAATTGGATATAAATCCATATATAACTTCTATAACAACAAACGTAATATTTAATATGATGCCAATTATTATTGCTTTATTATGATGCTCAACGGTGTGATTATGATTATGTCCCAAAGTAATAAATAATATTATTTAATGTTCATGTTCACCAAGCTCACCTTTTTTAAGCTCAGATTTTAAATAAAAGGTGCCTTTAGTAACAATATATTCGCCTACTTTTAATTCTTCTATCGGAAATATCTGGATAAATTTATCGTCTGAAATACCCGTATTTACATTTACCTTTTTGAATACGACCCCTTTTTTATGTTCCTCATTACCTGCTTTATCGTTTTTGCCGGCTTCTTCATTATGTTCTTTTTCGCTGTGCTCATTTTCTTTGTGCTCAACATTCGTTTCTATTTCCATTAGTTCATCAGTTTTTACGAAAATATACTTACTGTCACCTTCTGTTTCAATAGCGGAAATTGGCACGGCAAGAACGCTTTCCTGCTTTACATATATCTTAGCCGATACAAACATATTTGGCAGAAGTTTTTCGCGTTTATTATTGATAGCTACCCTTACCTTAACAGTTCTTTTTACATCATCAAAAACTTTATTTACAAAAACTATTTGTCCTTCATAGACTTCATAAGGGTCAACAGAGACCTCAAGAGAGACTTTTTGACCAGTTGAGACAAGTGGTAAATCTTTTTCAAATACATTCAAATCTACAAATACTGTTGATGTATTCACAATGTGAAACATATCATTTGCAGGCTCAACATACTGTCCTATTGTGACATTACGTTCAACCAAGTTACCTGATATTGGAGCTGATATTGTAATATATTTCTGTAGATTGGCAATCGTGTCTTCATATATATTATCAAATCTGTTTTTAGAGATCTTATAGCTGCTTAATTTTTCCTCTAACGTTTTATAATCGGCCAACGCTTTTTTATACATCGATTCAAGTTCATTTAATGTTTTTTTTGAGCCAATGTTATCACTGTTAAGCTTAAGCTGTCTTTCATATTCTCTTTTTGAATATTCATATTCATTCTTTGAGTTTATATATTCCACCTGAACATCAATTAATTGGGGATTTTCTATGACAGCAAGTGTTTGACCTGCTTTTACAAATGAACCTTCTTTTACGTATATCTTTCTTATCCTGCCGGGGATGATACTGCCAACTTTTGACTCCTGGTCTGGATTTATAACAACTTCACCGTTCACTTTTATGTAACCTGATATGTTCTGAAGCTGCAATTTTTCACTTTCGATACCCATAATATTTATCTGTTCTTCCGTTAATAAGGTCTCAGATGAACCGTTTTCTTCCTGATGGCTTTCTTCATGCGGTTTTTCTTGTATTTCCTTTGTGCTATCATTATTACAGCCTGTAACAGATATTATTGCTGTAAATATAAAAACAATGATCCATTTTACTGTTAAATTCATTTTATTTCTCCCGCTATAAGTTTTTCCAGTTTAAAAATTGAAAGGTAATAGTTGTACAATGATAATAAGTATTGTTTCCTGGTATCATATACTATCTGTAAAGCCTGAAGGTACTCGACGTAATCTATTGCGCCTTCACGGTAACTTATCATTGCCTGTCTTAATATTTCTTCAGCTTCAGGCATTGCCTCGATATGGAAAAAGATTGATTGCCTGGAACTATTCTCATATTCTTCAAATGTTTGGTTAACATCATTTTCAATTGTTTTTTTAATACTAACTTCTTCGTTAGCAGCGAAATCCAACTCAAAACCAGCTTCCCTGATATTGCCCGTTTCTTCCCACCAGAACCAAATTGGAATGCCAATACCCAACTCTATGCCCCAAAATCCTGCGTCATCCCCAATCTTTTGGTTATAGTATTTGATTGACAAATTTGGAAGCAATTCTGACCTGGTTAATGATTTTTTGTTGGTGAATTTTTCTTTTTGGTATTTATTAATAATAATATTAGGATTATAAGTTAATGCGTTATTTATTATTACAGATTTATCCAACTTGATCTCATTGAAAACCAGATCATCAACAGGTACGAAATTGAAATAAGATACATTCATTAGTCTTTTCAATTCTGATCTGGATTTAACAATTTCAGATTCAATATTTTTAATTTCATTCTCAAATTTTATCTTATTTACTTTTGCTCCAAGAACCTCAAGATTGCCCGTTGAACCTGCATCAAATTTCTTTACAGCAATATTAAGGAAATCATTGTAAATATTGAGATTTTCACGGGCAGCATCAAGCAGTTTGATATTTAAGAGCAGATTTAGATATGAATATTTAACTTCAAACTTTAAATTTAAAGCAAGTTTATTTAATTCCTGTTTTGCAATATTAACCTGTGATTCCTGCACATCGGATCTTAAAAAATAGTTAGAGGGAAATTCCAGCTCCTGCAGAATACCTATTTTCCTTGTTTCAAAATTTCTTAAGCTGCCTTTTACTCCCTCAAACTCAATAAAGAGCTGTGGTCTGGGAACATTAAAAGATCTAAGTTTAATTGCTTCTTCTTTTTGATTATTAATCTTTGCATTTTTGATTTCCAGATTATTTTCCATTGCAATTTTAACAACTTCATCAATATTCAATTTCTGAGAATATACTTTATTGTTTATCAGAATAAATAAAATATGAATTAAGATTATTAATCCGGTTTTACTAATTTGATACATATATTTAAATTGTTTTATTAAATTCATATTTAGGATTAGTGTGTTTATAAAAAATACCGTATAAAACCGGTAATACAATTAATGTTAAAATTGTGGATGAAATTAAACCGCCAACCACTACAGTTGCAAGAGGGCGCTGAACCTCAGCACCAGCACCCATAGAAATTGCCATTGGTATAAAACCTAACGATGCTACCAAAGCAGTCATCAAAATAGGGCGAAGTCTTGCTGAAGTGCCTTTAATTATGCGCTCATGAATGTTTGTTACACCATCTTCTTCGAGTTTGTTGAAAAAAGCAATCATAACAATGCCGTTTAAAACAGCAACTCCAAATAATGCAATAAAACCCACTCCTGCAGAAATGCTAAACGGCATACCTCTTGCAAGCAGGGAAAGAATTCCACCAACTATTGCAAATGGTATCCCAGAAAAAACAAGCAGCCCTTGTTTTACTGAATTGAAGGCAACAAACAATAATGCAAAGATAAATAATAATGCTACAGGTACTGCAATTAACAACCTGTTTGACGCACTTTCAAGGTTTTTGAACTGACCACCATACTCAATAATATAACCGGGGGGCATCTGAACATTAGCATTTATTCTGGATTTTAATTCTTGAACAAAGCTACCAATATCTCTGCCACGTACATTACATTGAATTACAATTCTTCTTTTGCTGTTATCCCTTGTTATTTCAGCGGGACCTTCTTTAATATTAATATCTGCAAGTTCTGTTAAAGGTATTTTCATACCTGAAGGCGCTGAAACAAGTATATTATGAACGGAATTAAAATCACGTTTATATTCATCATCGAAACGGATAATAATATCAAACTTCCTGTCTCCTTCAAAAATTACACCTGCCTGTTTACCTGCAAGGGCAGTTTCTATAACATCATTAATATCATCAACATTTATACCGTATAAAGCAATTTTTTCTCGGTTAATTTGTATCTGTAGCTGTGGTAAACCTTCAAGCTGCTGCATAGATACATCTTCAGCACCCTGAACTGACGACAGCACTTTAGATATTTCAGTTCCTTTTTGAGTTAAAACACCAAGGTCATCGCCAAAAATTTTTACAGCAATATCACCACGTGCACCAGAGAGTAATTCATTAAATCTTAATTCAATTGGCTGTGTAAATGTTAAACCGATACCGGGTACTCTTGACAGCTCTTCCTGCATTTTTTCAATTAACTCCTCTTTTGTCTCGGCTGTTCTCCATTCGTCTATTGGTTTCAAAATAACTATTACGTCACTGAATTCAGGACCCATTGGGTCAGTAGCAAGCTCGGGAGCGCCGGTTTTGGTTACTACTGTCACAACTTCGGGAAATTTTTCTTTTAAGATTTGTTCACATTTGGTACCAATATTTACTGATTCAGTTAATGATATTCCCGGCAATCTTACAATCTGATATGCTATATCACCTTCGTTTAATTTAGGTATAAATTCTGAACCAAGTTTTGTGAAAACATATAAGCTAACTACAAGAAAAATAACGGCAATACCGATAATTGCTTTCTTATTTTTTAAAGAAAATTCCAATAACGGAATGTAGAATTTTGTGACAAAATTTATGATTTTATCAGCAATGGTTTCTTTTTCACTGATATTACGTTTTAAGATCAACGAACAAATCATTGGAACATAAGTTAGTGATAGAAGCAACGCGCCTACAAGAGCAAATCCAACAGTAAATGCCATAGGTTTGAACATTTTGCCTTCAATACCACCTAAAGCAAAGATTGGAAGATACACGATCAGTATTATCAAGACACCAAAAATTGCGGATTTAATAATTCCCGCAGATGCGCTAAATACTGTTTCATTCATTTCCTCTTTTGAAAGGGGTTTTTTATTCAAATGAATTTTTGCAGCAATAACAACAATTACTGATTCTACAATTATTACTGCGCCATCTACAATTAAACCAAAATCTATTGCGCCTAATGACATCAAATTACCGGATACATTGAAAATATTCATCATAATCAGCGCAAACAGCATGGAAAGCGGAATTACTGAAGCTACTATCATTCCGGCTCTTAAATTACCGAGTAGAAGGAACAAAACAAAAATGACAATAACACCCCCTTCAATCAGGTTTTTTTCAACTGTTGCTATAGTTTTATTTACGAGATTTTCCCTGTTATAAAACTCATCAATGGTAACTCCTTTGGGTAATGAAGGTTTAATTTCTTCTATCTTTTCATGCACCCGCTGGGCTACTTCCCTTGAATTTGCTCCTTTTAGCATCATTACAATGCCTGTTACAACTTCACCTTTGCCATCCTGGGTAACTGCGCCAACTCTCAAACCTTCTCCATACTCAACTGTAGCCAATTGTTTCAGAAATATTGGAGTTCCATGATCAGTTTTTACAACAATATTCTGCAGATCATCCATATCCTCGGCTAAACCGATACCTCTAATTGAATATTGATTTGATTGTTTTTCAATATAACCGCCGCCGACATTACTATTATTTTTAGTAACAGCATCATAAACATCGGCTAATGTTAAGTCATAATTAGTTAATTCATTGGGGTTTATATGTACGTGATACTGTTTTTCAAAACCGCCAAAACTGTTTATTTCAGCAACACCATCTGTGCCTAATAATTGTCTTTTAACTATCCAATCCTGAATTTCCCTCAACTCGGTAGAACTGAAAGTCGTATCATTTGGATCTTCAGCCCTTACAACATACTGATAAATTTCTCCTAACCCTGTACTTACCGGACCCATTTCAGGAGTACCCAAACCGGGAGGAATATTTTCCTGTGCTTCCTGAAGTTTCTGGAATACGAGGTTCCTTGCAAAGTAGATATCTACATTATCTTTGAATACTATTGTTACAAGTGAAATACCAAATTTAGATATGGATCTCAGCTCTACAACATCCGGTATGCTTTTCATAGAAATTTCGATCGGGTAGGTAATAAATCTTTCAACTTCCGATGCAGATAGTGTTGGACTTGAAGTTATTACCTGGATCTGATTATTTGTTATATCAGGCACTGCATCAACAGGCAATTGAATAGCTGAATAAATGCCGGCTAAAATAAGCATTACAACACAAAAGCCCACGACAAGTTTCTGCTTAATTGAAAAAGCAATTAATTTATCTATCATATAAATACATATACTAACTTAAAAATATATTAACGAGCACAGCATTTTTTGCGTGCACAGTGGTGAAGCAGGTAATATGAAGTTAGTTTATGCTTTTGGAGGCGGTGATGTTGGTTTATATGATAAGGGATAAATATTGGGATGATCTATTGCTTCCATTTTTGTGAAAGAATTACTCATTACAAAAATATGATCTGAAGAAACTGAAACAATTGTGTTGCAGCACAGGCAGTTACATAGGGGTGAACAAAGATCGTGGTGGTTATCTGTATGTTGTTCTTCTACATGTACTATTCCTTCGGTTTGACAAAAATCAACCGTATGTACATCGTTGCATGGCTTAAGCGCCAAAAACAGCACATATATAACTAAAGTTGCAGTAAAGTATTTATGTAAATATAGAAACATGTACAAATATAAACCGCTACTTGTTATTAATCAAGGGATTTGAGAAAATCGATTAATATTATGCAATTTTTCGTATTTTTTAAGATTTGTATTCTGTGTTATTACAGTATTTTATGATAATTGTCATTCTTTTTAATGATAAAGAGTGTTAAGTTTGTACAGAATGAATGAATACTTCAGAAATATTATCAGGATCTTTGTGGCGTTGATAATGCTTGCCGGAGGCAATTTTACATTTGCGCTGGCACATGGTGATTGTTTGATAAGTTCTGAAATGCATATAACATGTGAGATGGAATGCTGCAAAGAAAATCCCTGCTTAGAAGATGAAACCGAAGGTATAATTGAAATTACCGATGAATCAAATTCCTGCTGTAAAACACATATAGATGAAGCTTTGGCAGGGGATGTTTCGCTTCCTGTATTAGTCAATAATTCAGAAAACCTGAAATCTTTTGCCTGGATAGCCGGTACAGAGTATTTATTTTCGGAAGTGAACGGATTTTCAAAGATCTTACACAAATATAAAACTACAAATATTCTCCTTATTACTTCAGTTCTCCGTATTTAATTTTTCCGTTTTATTTCAGCTCAAGTGTTAATTAATGCCTGCAGAAATAACTGCGGGGTATTTATAAATAATTTTTCATGAAAATCTAAAATGAAATTATACTTCATCCTATCCGTATTTATATTTATTGCAATAAGCAGCGCTTCTTTCTACAGCAAAGAATACAACAATAGTCATTCCGGCGGCGTTTACGCTGATACCACATTAAAGTGCCCGGTCACCGGGGATGATATTCCGGTTGAACCTGTGATGTTCAGGTATATAGATAAAGATGTAAAATTCTGCAATGATGGCTGCGTAATGGCTTTTAAGAAAGACCCGGCAAAGTACAGTGAGCACGTTAAATGTATGCCATGTAATGATAATGACGGGAAACATACCATAAATACAACGCATAACGGAGTTAAGTATTACTTCTGCGGTGAAGGATGCAAAGGCAAATTTGAAGCTGAGCCTGAGGCATACCTCAAAAAATTCATGAAATGAGAATGAAACTAAAATGAAAATTAATTTAAAATATTCTATAATAGTACTTTTCCTTTTTACAGGAAGTGTTCTCTCACAAAGCATTACCGGCTATGTTTTCGGTGATGATGAAGGCAAAAAGCAGCCGCTGGATGCGGCTGTGGTTAAGTGGATAAATACCACCAAGGGAACAATTACAGATGAAAAAGGTAAGTTTGAACTTACTCTTGTTAACATTACAGATAAAAGGCTTGTAGTATCTTATGCAGGCGAGAAAACAGATACTATTGATGCTGCAGAAAAGCAGTCAGTTGAAGTTACACTGATACCAAACATGTCAACCTCAACAATAAATGTTGAAGATCAAAAGAAATCAACACACTTCGGCAATTACAACGCAAAGACGGAAATTATCACTTCGCAGGAGCTGGTTAAAGAAGCTTGCTGTGACCTGGCCGGCTGCTTTGGCAGGAATTCTTCCGTGGAAGTCGCGGTAACTGATATTATCACTGATGCGAAAGAGCTTAAAATACTCGGACTCGAAGGGGCTTATACACAGCTCTTGGTTGATAACATGCCGCTGATGTCAGGGCTGAACACTAAATACGGAATTTCAAGCATACCCGGCACACAGATTGATAAGATAACCATTTCAAAGGGTTCAAATTCCGTGATACAGGGATATGAATCCATTAGCGGAATTATGAACGTGATACTGAAAGATTACAATAATTCAGATAGGTTGATGGTTAACGGGTTTGTGAACAGTATGCTTGAAAAGCAGTTTAACCTTAATTTTGCAAACAGTGTAAATAAAAAATGGAGCAATATTTTAACGCTGCATACTGTTCAGAAATCTAATGTGATGGATGATAACGGCGATAGCTTCCTTGATAACCCGCTTATCACCCGGTATGTACTATATAACAAATGGAATTTGCATGATTTAGATAATCAAACTGAATTCAATATCGCAGGAAGATATTGGAACGAAAAACGCGATGGCGGCCAGACAAATGACCCGTCACACTCAGGTACGCATACAACAGGACACACTTTGTATGAGCAGAACGTTAAGATAAATTCAGCCGAAGGCTACACACGCTTCAGTAAACAATTCACAGAAACCAGCGGA
>JBHEKV010000153.1:0-11039 GCA_041859235.1 Ignavibacteria bacterium
TCAAATGACCTCGCTTCGTATAAAATTAAAGTAATTGCTGAGACAGAGCTTGCACAGCTTATTACAAAGGCTGAAGATGAATCAAAGGAGAAATACACACTTTTTTCATCTAACCTGAAAACCAAAGGCAGCCTTGCAAAAAGCGTGATAACTTCTATAGCGGTGAGCAAAGATGATTTTGGATTGTTCTATGATGAAATTCTGCGGCTAAAGAAACTTGGCTACAAGTTTTATAATTTCGCTGATTACTCCGCCAAAAAAGAGGCTTTTGAGAAAGAAGAACTGTTAAGACAGGAGAAATCGAAGGAAGAGCTGCTGAAGAAACAAAACGAGAAGAAACAAACAGAAAAAAAACAAACCGATAAAAAAACAGATACAAAGAAAAAAACTGACGTAAAAAAGAAAACAGATGTAAAGAAACCAACAGAGAAAAAGAAAACTGAACCTAAAAAGAAAAGTGATGTTAAGAAGAAATAATCATATTTTGAGAGCAGTGAATATGAACATGCTCTTTTTAATGTTTGCAGCAATTACTTTATATTCACAGCCTTATCCCGATGAGATCAAACATATTCTGGAGTTAAAAGATACAAGATCTACCGGAAAAGGTAATGAACTTGCTGGTAATTTAAATTCCGATAACAACAAGATTGCAAAAGTTTCAGCATGGGCGCTTTCTAATATTTCTGATACTTCAACAATAAAAGCTATTGGCGAAGTATTAATTCAATCAGTGAACGGAATTAAAGAAGATATTGTTTCCCTCTCTCTACCTGTATTGCTTTCTTTTGCTTTAGGGCAAATGAATTCTTCGGAAGGTAATGAATATCTGGAAAACGCATTAAATCTGGTTTTGGGGAAGACGAATGAATTTGTACCTCAGTTAACAGCAGAGACTATAAATAATCTTAGCAGAAACGGTAATGAAAACGAATTTAAAAGGATCCTTGAGCTGCAATCAGGCGATAAACTGATCAACTCCGCAATTGCAATGGCAATTGCCAGATTTGGTATGCGGAAAATAAAAAGTGATGCGGGATTCCGTAAACTTGCTGAGCTGTTTGAGCAGACTGCCGATTCAACAGTCCGCAGAAATGTTATATTTGCATTCAACCGCATAAATGATAAAGATGCTTTAATAGCATACAATACTGAGCTTGTTACTTCTGCTATATCACCTGATCCTATTGCAAGAATGTGGGCAGTATCAGCCATCGGTAAACAGCAGGATACCTCTTCAATAGAATTTCTGCTTGATGCACTTTCAAAAGAAATTGACTGGCGGGTAAGAGTAAATATTGTTAATGCACTTGGTAATTATAAAATTGATCTGAACTCTCCCCTGCTTGAAAAAACCGTAAACGCCCTCATTGAACATGCCGAAAACGACCCTTCCGTTCATGTATCAATTGTAAGCTGGCAGGCGCTTGGGAAAATTTTTGCCGGTGCTGATACACGAAATCCGTTTACCAGGCAAATTCAGCAGGAAATATTATTTTTAACTACTCCCGGCAAGGCGTATGACTGGCAGATAAAAGCCGAGGCTATCAGAACATACGCGAAGATCTTTAAAGATGAATCAAAAGCAGATCTCTTTGCAATATTTAATTCAACCGATAATTATGATATTAAATCAGCGGTGGTTGAATCATTCGGTTTTTTTGATGACCCCATGGTTTATAAAGAGCTCCGCGAAAATGTGAGCAATGATGTGATGAAGTATAACGAGGTTCACCCAAACAAAGATGGCTCCATGATAGGTTCGAATGACCTTGCTAAAATGTACCGCGCCTTTGTGAGTGCGCTCACAGAGCTTGATGATAAAATGGATAAGGAAAACCGTAATATTATTCGGTTAATTCTTTCTGAATTCGCATCATCAAAAGATGCTCCGCTTACTGATATATGCCTGACCAATCTGCAGGATTCCATTTACCTTGATTACCGCGCTGAAACATGCCAGATAATGACATTTGACTGGCAATCTTTTTTATTGCCCAAAGATAAAGATGTTATGCTGATGTATATTGAAGCATGGGGAAATATGAAATTTGACGGCGCAAAAGATATTCTGACAGCAAACTTAAAAAACAGTGATTACGATATTGCAAAAGCTTCAAGTGATGCCTTGCTGAAAATAACCGGCAAGGATGAATCAGGAGTAATTACCGCCCCCAAATACCGCACAGATTTTGACTGGGAGTTTATCGAAAAGCTTGAACAAAAAAAATTTGCGAAAATAAAGACAAACCAAGGTATCATTATTGCGGAGCTGAATTACAAGATCTCTCCATTTACTGTACAGAATTTCGTTAAGCTCGGAGAAAAAGGTTTTTATAATAACACAATATTCCATAGGGTTGTGCCAAATTTTGTTATACAGGGGGGCGACCCGACCGGAACAGGTTTTGGCGGCCCGGGATATTCAATACGCAGCGAGTTCTCTCCATTACCGTTTGATTCATACACTATTGGTATGGCTTCAAGCGGTAAAGATACAGAAGGCAGCCAGTTCTTTATTACACACTCTCCCCAGCCGCATTTAGACGGCAAGTACACAATGTTTGGTAAAGTTATAGAAGGATTCGATGTTGTTGATAAAATTCAGATCGGCGACGTAATTGAGACAATAACATTTTCAGCCGACCGATGACAACTCTTGAAACCGAAAGACTGAGATTAATCCCGCTCACGCTTGAGCAGGCAGAAATGTTCACTCATTTAGATAGCAGGCTTGAGGATTCCTTAGGTATAGAGCGCGCCGCGCGCGAACTTACCCTGCATTACAGAGATGCGATAAGGAAGTATACCCTTCAATGGATGAAGGATGACCCCGAGAATTATCTGTTCGCCACAATTTGGGTGATAATTGAAAAGGCTTCAAACACCGTTGCAGGTGATATTGGTTTTAAACGCAAACCTGATGTGAACGGTTATGTTGAGATCGGTTATTCAACCCAGCCAAAATTCAGAGTGCAGGGCTATATGACAGAAGCTATAGGCGCGATGGTTAAGTGGGCATTCACCTATCCGGAAGTAAAAGCAGTAATTGCCGAAACCCGCGATGATAACATCCCTTCAATAAAAGTTCTGAGGAACAACGGTTTTGTGGATTTCAAGTATTCCAAACCACCGGAGCCTTCTCATTTAGCTTCTATGATGAGTGATGTGAAAATGCTGTGGCACATAAAGGAAAAAGAATAATTTTTTAGTTTATGAATGAAATGGTCAAAGATCATTATGACAACCATTTAGCCGAAATATACAGCTGGATGAGCGGTGATTTTACTGAAAAAGTAAACCAAACCCGCCATTTTTTCATCAAAAATAATATAAAACCCTCTTCAACCCATTTAGCAATTGATCTCGGCTCCGGTCACGGAATACAATCAGCAGCCCTGACGGAAATTGGCTTTGATGTAATAGCCGTTGATTTCAGCGAAAAACTTCTGGCTGAACTGAAACAAAATACCGCCAGTAAAGTAAAAACAATAAACGGGGATATCACTGAATTTGTTTATCCCGCTGAAATTAAGCCGGAATTGATAGTATGTATGGGTGATACATTGACCCATTTGCCCTCTTTAAATGTAGTAAACGGGCTCATTGGAAATGCAGCCAAAAACCTGCAAACAAATGGCAAACTTGTTATTTCGTACAGGGATCTTTCAACGGAATTAACCGGAATATCAAGGTTCATTCCCGTAAAAAGTGATGAAATACGTATACTCACATGCTTTCTTGAATATTTTGACTCATTTGTAAATGTGAGTGATATTTTACATGAAAAGATAGACGATAAATGGGAAATGAAAGTGAGTTCATATCCCAAATTGAAGCTTCCTGTAACTGAAATTGAAAAAGTGATTGAGGATCATGGGCTATCACTTGTATTATCAGAAGCAACCCGGGGAATAAGTTACATCATAGCAGAGAAAAAATAATATACATTCTATAAATATCGAAAGGTAAAAATGAAACTGGCTAAATTTACAATTGCTGTACTGCTTATTATGTTCGCCGTAAATGTGAACATAAAAGCGGATGACCTGAACAAAAATAAAATGGAACAGGTCACAAAAGAAATACTTGAAATGATGGTAAAAGGCGATAATACCTCGGAAAAGCTCCGTAAGTATATTTCAGAAGACTGGCTTGATTCAAAAAAACTTAATGTTAAAAAATATCTGATCAACAATTATTCACCCGAAAGCTACGAGATATTATATGCCGGAGGCGATGTTTGTGTGGCCACAATCGGGGGCTCTTCGTGGCAGCATTTGCTGGTTTTCAAATTCACAGAAGAATACGGAGCGTACAAAGTAATACCGCGTGGAATTTCTGAAGCATCAAGCGAATACATAGATCCGTGGAATTACGTCAAGGATTACATCTGCTCATCGGATAAGTTTGAAGAACCCGTTCCGCCGGAAGAACAGAAATAAAAGTTCAATCCAAGTTCTTGTAAACAATCATATTACGGTATGATTTTCAAACCTCATTTTTCCACTAAAAATGAGGTTTTTTCTTGTTATATTTGTACTTTATGTCTAATTCAAATACAAATACCATTAATACAAATAACCCGGTCACACAAACAGAACAGATTTTACCGAAGGTAAAATACACCATCGCAGTATCTTCAGGAAAAGGCGGAGTGGGTAAATCCACTGTAGCCGTTAACCTTGCCTCAGCATTAATAAAAGAAGGTTACAGAACAGGCATCATTGATGCGGATATATACGGTCCTTCAATACCTACAATGTTGGGTGTTGCCGAAGAAAAACCGAAGCTTGTTAAAATTAACGAAAAGAACAGGCTTTTGCCTGTTGTTAAGTACGGAATTAAAATGATGTCAATTGGCTTCCTTGTTGACCCCAATGAAGCCGTTGTATGGCGGGGACCCATGGCAGCAAGCGCACTAAAGCAGTTTATGAGCGATGTTGAGTGGGATGAACTTGATTTTCTTTTGTATGATATGCCTCCGGGTACGGGTGATATTCAGCTGACATTAACGCAGTCTATTCCGCTTACCGGTGCAGTAATTGTTTCAACACCTCAGGAGATCAGCATCATAGATGCCCGCAAGGGAGCAAAGATGTTTGAAAAGGTTAATGTACCTGTACTTGGTATTATTGAAAATATGAGTTATTACGCAAGGCAGGATGGCACAAAGGAATACATTTTTGGCGAAGGCGGCGGCAAGAAGCTTGCCGGCGAGCTTGGTATAAACTTTCTTGGTGAAATAGCGATTAATACTGATGTAAGGATAGGCGGAGATGAAGGCAAACCGATAGTTTTGGGTAAACCTGAATCTGCTGAAGCAGAACAATTTTGCAGTATTGCTAAGAATCTGGCTGAGAATGTTATATCAAAAGCGAAGCTTCAGCCAAAACTGCCGGTGATAGAGATATAATTTAAGTATAAGATCACGGCAAAGAGATTGCCGCGCTTCGCTCGCAAAATATGCACTTTGCGAGGAGCGTAAGCGACGAAGCAATCTTATCGTTTCTTGTATTATTGCAGCTAACAAGGTCTCATATTTACATTAATGTTTTTTTAATAAAGATTTCTTATTTTTGCGGAGAGTAAGGTTATTTAAATGCTTGTAACTGAAAAAACGGCGGAAATTGAAGCTAAAATAAATTCAGTTCTTGAACGTATTAGACCATACCTCCAGCAGGATGGCGGTGATGTGATGCTGGATAAAATATCCGATGAGGGTATTGTGGAACTGAAGCTGCTGGGTTCATGCAACACCTGTCCGCTTAGACCTATGACATTAAGAGCAGGAATTGAGCGCGCTTTAATGCATGAAATACCTGAAATTAAAAGAATTGAGTGTTTTAACTAACGTTTTTTGAATATTAGGACTGTTAATTAATAAAAGAGTATATTATATTAGGATATGTTATATTTATTTATTGTAATTGTACTTAGCTATCTTGTGGGTTCTTTCCCCACTGCTCTGGTTTTTGGCAAGCTGTTCAAAGGTGTTGATATTAGGCAGCTTGGCAGCAAAAACATGGGCAGCACAAATGCTTTTCGCGTACTTGGATGGAAAGTTGGCGTGCTGGTACAGTTGGTTGATATTGCCAAAGGCTTTATTGCTACTCTGTTGATCTCAAAACTATTCTTCGGCAACCTGCCGTTTGAAAACCGCACGCCATTTCAGGATGTTACAATTGTGCAGCTTATTGCGGGAATTTCTGCAATTATAGGGCATGTGTGGACAGTTTTCGCCGGCTTTAAGGGCGGTAAAGGCATTAACACAACTGCCGGTATGCTGCTGAGTCTTGCCCCTATTGACGCAACAATAGCAATTGGTATGTTCATACTAGTTTTAACATTTTCCGGATATGTATCACTTGGCTCGATAATAGCCGCATACTCTTTCCCCAGCGCGATGTTCATCAGGGAAAATTTCTTTGGTGTCAATATTGACGGCTACCACACGCTGATATATTTCAGTCTTGCTGTATGCATATTTTTAACCTATAACCACCGTGCAAATATTAAAAGGCTGATGTACGGCGAAGAGAACAGGTTTGAAAAATGGTGGAAGGTCCGCTGGATACAGATAGATGCGCCGTTTAAGCGGAAGAAAAAAGTTAAGGATTTATAATTGAAAAGGCGGGTTTATCCCGCCTTTTGTTTTATATCTCATTCCCGCGTAGGCGGGAATCTATCTTTTAAACATAGTTAAATGGATTTAATGATTAAGATTCTATAATTTTTACCACATAAAATTTACTTTATCAATATCATCTTCCTGCTTTGGGTAAAACCTCCGCTTTCGATCCTGTATATATAAATCCCCGAGGGCATTTGTGACGCGTTCCAGTCAGCCTTGTAACTGCCGGGAGCTAACTGTTCTTCAAAAAGGGTATGGACAAGTTTGCCTAACATATCATATATCCTGATCGAAGTAAATCCCGCTTTTGGAATACTGAAATTGATATTTGTAACAGGATTGAATGGATTAGGATAGTTTTGCTCCAGCCTGAAATCTTTTGGCACTCCATTACTAATTGGTGTAATCCCAATTGGCGCGCCGCCGCCATCGGTTGTTTTTAAAACAGTGTTTTCACCGGCTGCATATCCTGTCAGATCATTTAAGAAGAATACACTGTGCAATGGACTTCCTGTACCGGTTGTTTGTAAAAACCAGTTACTACCGCCGTTAGTAGTTTTTAGTATCTGTCCTCCAAAACAGCTTGCGTAGCCAATATTAATGCTTGGAAAGTGAATTGAATATATTCTGTTTGAAGTTGGAATCGTATACGGAAACCAACTACTACCGCCATTTGTAGTTTTAAGGATCGAAGCATTAGAACCGGCCCCTATATAACCTGTTGTAGAGTTTACAAAGAACATTGAAGTGAACTTACCCCAATTTGACACTGTATAACGCTGAACATTCCAGTTTACACCGCCATTAGTCGTTTTGATAAAAACACTGGTATCATTTGCCAATTTATGACCGGCAATATAACCTGTTTGCTGATCTATAAAAATAACATTAGTAAATGTATATGACAACTTTAATGGACTGCTAATTGGCTCAAGGGTGATCCAGTTAATACCGCCATTAGTGGTTTTAATAACATAACCATATTCACCGCATGTGTAACCCGTATTAACATTTATAAAATTAATGCTAAACAAACCATCATTATTTGGGTTATTTTGTGTTACCCAATTTTCCCCAAAATTTGTAGTTTTAAAGATAAAATTTGCGCCAACACCATAACCTGTGCTTTGATCGGAGAAAAATACAGCAGTACCGCCTGTCAGGTTGCCCATATATGTCCATGATAACCCAGCATTAGTAGTTTTATAGTTACCTGTTATACCGATATTTACATCTTTAAAATAAATACCACCTCCATCAAATGAAACATTCAAATTAGTCCAACCTTGCTGGGCATAAATATTTGTAATTACAATCAAAATGAATACAGCAACGATAAGCAATTTATTAATTCTCTTAGTTGTTCTCATGATCATTTATTAAATTTCATTAACGGATAATAACCAGTTTCTTTTGATCTATAAAATCACCAGTCGAAAACCCGGCATTTTGACGGGCGGTTAATTTATAAAAATACACTCCAGTTGAAACCTGATTACCAAATTCATTTGTGCCGTCCCATAGTACTTCTTTTAATCCTTTACCTTCAAAGCTATCAACAATTTCTTTAACCAACTGTCCAAGGATATTATAAATCATTAAAGTAACTTTAGAATCGTATTTTAATGAATATTTTATTTTAGTAACCGGATTAAATGGATTTGGGTAATTTTGAGATAATGAATATTCTAATGGCGTTTCATTGTTTTTCCTGTTAATATTTTTATAATAATCAACAGCAAAAATATTTTCTGTTTCTATGCCTTCGCAACTGTAAAGTTCTGCAATAAAAGTACTGGATTTCCCCATTGTGAAACCGGGATTCAGAGTTATGCTCTCACTTGTGCGGAATACCGTGTTAGATCCAATTGCTATTGTAACATCAGTGGAAGAAATTGATTTTGCAGACTGGACAATATTGTAACCATAATAAACTTGATTTTGTACATTTAAATCTTTAGGTATAACTTCATAGGGTGATATAAATGTTTTCCAATTAGAACCGCCCTCTCTTGTATCTGCCCAAACAGGGTAAATAATACCTTTATTAAATTCAATACCAATGTAATCATTATTACCTACAGCACCTGAAAGCCCGTCTGACGTGCTAATTTTTTTATCACACCAGGTATCACCGTAATCTGTAGAAAGTGAGACATAAGTATTATTATTCTGTCTAGTATCATAATATATGCACCCTAGAATTCCAGTCTCTGGGTCACAAGATATCCAAGGGAATGTCTGCCAACCTGATTGTGTTTGGTTAACTCTAATTTCACCTGACCAAGAATCACCACTATTTGTTGATTTTCTAACAATTACATCGTATTGTGAGTTTACAAAACTAGAATATACTATATATAAATAGTTATTTTGCATATTCACGGTCATTGAAGGCCCACCTTTTGTAGCAATGTTAACCATTGAAATTTCATCCATGTTTTCCCAATTTTGACCACCATTTTCTGATTTATAAAATTTTAAACTGCTGTAAGTACCTCCGTCAACATTTGGATAAACGACATAAACAATACCGTTATTATCAATAACTATGTTGGCACTTCGTCCACCGGTACCTAAAGAAAAAGGTGTAGACCAAGTAGTTCCATCATCTGAATAAATAATCTTATTGCCTGCTGCGTATGCATACCAAGTATAATATAGCCTGCCCGACCACGTGCTGGTACAACTATTATCAATTTTTAAGTGACCCTTATCACCTCCACTGCTTTGAGGTATAAGACTCCAACTCCAATTTATACCATTATTTACAGATTTTGCAACTGCACTTGCACCCAAATGGCTCAAATAAGAAACAAACATTGTCCCATTTAAGTCTATCGCAGCTGTTGGATCACAATAACTATATTGGTCAAAAATTCCGTTTTCAATTCCATTATAAGTATGTCCGAACCAATTTACACCCCAATCTGTTGATACAAAAGCAGATACATTAATATATGGTGTATTATGATTACTGGCAACCAATACAATTTTTGGATCAAGTGGATGCACTGCAATTGAATTTCCAGATATAAAAACATTTGAGTGAGCATTCCTTACCGGATAATTAATAGTAGCCGGATCGCCACAAGGAAAATTTTGCGCTTTTAGTTCTATTGATTCAACAATATTCATTACATAATATACAGCAATAAATATAAAAATTCTAATTATATTTTTCATTATTAACTCTCCATTAAGTTTATTTATTAATTAATAATGATTTAATTTCAGAATTTTCTTTCTTCAGTGATTCTACCTGCTTATTCATTTCAATTAAATATAAGCTAAGCTCTTCTATCTTCTGCAGCAATTTTGATGTCATTTCACCAAGTTCGACCCCGTTTTCCTGTACATAGTTTTCATCAGGTATCTGTGGCAAATGCCCGTTATCTTTTATGTATTTTTCTAGCTCGGTTAAACTGATCAAATGATAACCTTGTTTAAAAACAAAATCAGACCAGCTAGCCTGCACGGTAAGTTTCTTTGCATAAACGCCTTCGGTTTTAATGGACATTACTTTGGTGCCGCCTTGTCCAAGGTGATCTGTATTTGTAAAAAAATCAAGTTGATTGGGGGCTGAATTTTTCAATACCACGTCATTACGCTGATATCCTGTATTTCCATAAGCGAAACTAATATATGGTTGCCAGGTATTTCCTTCTCCTGTCTGATTCAGATGAATACTTGGTCCCTCTGTGGTGTTGGGTTTTCCGGCACTCAACCAACTCATATCATTGCCCCAACCGCAAGTGTTATCACTTTTTACTGAAAATTGATTGTACGATTCATTGTCATATTTTGCGTAAAAATTCATTACTCCGTTTGTTGCGCCAAAATTCCAGAAATCTATACCTAAAACACCGTTCGGATTTTGGGAAATAAGGCTATTGCCACTTGTAAAACCATTCACAAAATTGTTTGTTAATTTAATCGATGGAAGTACATATCCAAAACGTGTTGTTTTGCCATCAAAAGTCATTTTTGCGCCATTTTCAGACATAAAATCCAGTCTGTTATCCGCAGTGTTCATAATTCTCGTATTAAAATCTTGGTAAGTAATTCCGTAGTGTAAATCAATATACGGTGTTTCACCGAGAGAATTATCTGATCCAAGTTCTATAGCTCCTCCCTGGTCACCATGTAATCTCGAACCAAGCCCCCAATAATATTCATAACTATGCGTTGAACCATTTACATAAAGATTAAATTGCGGTATAGAAGGTGCACCTACTCCAACATTACCAAGGTAATAAACTCCTTGGAATGCCTTCAAAAAAGTGGACAAAAAATTAAGAGTGATTATTTAAGTTTTCAAATTGCACAGGAGAAAGATAATTCAGTTTAGAATGCCTCCTGTACCGGTTATAAAATATTTCTATGTATTCAAAAATCTGCTGCT
>JBHEKV010000170.1:0-7568 GCA_041859235.1 Ignavibacteria bacterium
GGAGGGGTCTAAGCCAGGGATTGACCGAGTAAAATCCGCGTATTTCAAACCTGCATAATTATAAAGCATCTCAGGTTTTATTTAATGTGACCCCTCTGGCTCCCCCTTTCAGGGGGAGAACCTGTTCTTAAAATATTCGTATGTCTCAGAAAATAATATGCCCGCTATCATTATGCCGCCGCCTAATAGCTGCCAGGGTGAGAAATGTTCGTTAATAAAAATTACCGCTAGCAGCACCGCCGCGGGCTGCTCCCATGTATAAATAATACTTGCCCGTATGGGCGTTGTTTCCTTCTGGAACCTGTTAAGCAGTATGGTTGTAACAAAGGTCGCAAGGATACCCATATACAAAAATGAAAGTATTTCACTCTGCGTGAATGCTATGGCTGTGAAGTCCTCAAAAATAAACCCAGCACCGCCCGCCGCAATTACAACGAACCAAAGCTGAATGAATATGAGTGTTATTACATCATACTTGTTTGTATATACATCAACATATATAATGTAGAACGCCCACGCAAACGCGCAAAAAAGTGTGATAAGATCACCGATGTTAAGCCCGTTTACATCGGGCTGTGTGAGAAGGTAAAGTCCGGCAAGTACAACCACAACGCCTATCCAGTTTTCTATGTGTACCTTCTTTTTAACAACTGCGTATTGCGCAAAGGGGACAATGAGTATTGTAATTCCGGTAATTAAAGCGGAGTTTGACGCAGTGGTGTATATCATGCCGATTGTCTGTGTGCAAAATCCTGCGAACTGGAAAAATCCAAGCAGTAAGCCTGCTTTAATAATGCCGGGAGAGGAGAAGTTTATCCGATTAAAAAATATAAGCGTAAACAGCAGCGCACCTATCAGGAATCTTATCCCCACAAAATAAAACGGGGGGATAGTTGCCATTGAAATTTTTACTATGGGGAAAGTGCCTGCCCAGATGGTGGCAGTCAGGAATAAAAGCAGTTCTGCTTTATATCTTTTCACAGCGGTGGTTTAAGGATAAAGTTTCTGCAGAAGCTGCGGCAGGTACGGAATGCTTTGCCTGTAAATGATAAGTATTGAAAACACGAACCAGGCCAGCACATCAAGTATAATGGGAATATCTTTTGTTACGATAGATGTTGGTGATTCACCCAGATTTTTCTGGTGCATCAAATACATATAGCGGAAAATGCCGTATATTACAAACGGTGTTGTATAAATTAACTTTTCAGTGCCAAAGGTATAGACTGTTCTTTCTGACACTGTATAGAGCGCGTAAGAAATTATCGTTCCCGCTGCCGCGATGGTGTTTATCTGGTCGGCAAATTCAACGGAATACTCCTTTAACACTTTGCGCTGCTTATCAATGTTCTCTTTGTTTACTATCTGCGAGAGCTCGCTGCGCCGTTTTGATATTGCAAGGAAGAGCGATATAAAAATCGTGGTTAGTATCATCCAGCTTGATACCGAAACACCTATAGCGGCTGCGCCGCCAAGTACACGCAGCATAAACCCGAACGATATAAAAAATACATCAAGCAGTACAATTGATTTTACCTTAAGCGAATACAGCAGGTTTGTGATGAGATACAGCACTATTACAAATGAAAATACGGGTCTTTGGAAGATGAGTCCGGCTGCAATACCGATAACGATTATCACAAGGAAAACCATCGCCTGTTTTACGCTTATTTCCCCTGATGCGATAGGGCGGTATTTTTTCTTCGGGTGGACCCTGTCACTTTCAACATCCATTATATCATTTATAATATACACTGCGCTTGATGCCAGCGAAAATATTATAAATGCAGCAAGTGAGGGTATAACATACTCTAAGTGGAAAATATGCCGCGAAAATAACAGAGGAGCAAAAACGAAGAAGTTCTTGATCCATTGTTTGGGGCGAATAAGTTTAAAAAGGTGGATTATCATTTATCAGTTTTATTACAGTACGATTTTATTTTTGTGTTCTTCTAAGGGAAATTTTAATTTAAATTGATCTTATCCCAGTTTATTTTATATACAAACATCTCAATATCGCCGCAGATAGTGTTCTTTTCAAGCTTCTGGCTGTGAACCTGCGTGAACGCACCTGAATAGTTTGCCATAATGTATTCAAACCAATCAGGGTAAATTATTATATAATTTACTCCCTTTGCTTTAAGGAATTTAAAAAGCGATCTTGAGCCTTCTTCATAGCTCATTTTCTGAAACCCGAAGACTTCGGGGGTTACCAGTCCCGCCATATCAACAACGTACTTCTTGGTTTTGAATGTAATTATGCCAATATCATTCATGCCGAAGGCAGTTTCACCGGGCAGGTTTTCTTTCAGCCAAATAGCTATTTTGCCCTGCTGGTTGTTGATATTTTCAACGTTCCACCCAAGCACACCCGCAAAGAGCACGCTGCTGTTAACTGATACAACAAGTATTACGGCAATTGTACCTTTCCTGAACAGTGCATAACGCCTGTAGCCTTTTGCCTGGTAATACCCGTGCAGTTTACGCAATATATATATTGCAGATATGTTAATAAATGGAATAAGGGGAATCAAATACCTGCCATGATGCCGCCAGTTTGGAGCTATGAATGAAGAAACAAGGGGCAGCAGGAAGATCCACAGGTTAATTAAAAGAAAGTTGTTATCAACTTTCTTTTTAATAATAGTATATACAAAGCAAACTGCGCTTAAACCCCAAAGTGTAAAGATAATAAAATTATCCTTTATGAATATCTTAGCTGATTCAATTACAAATGTGAAGTTAGGCAGATATTTTGCGGAGCCAACCTGACCTTCATAGGTGTTGGGTAAAAATCCGCCCGTATGTATGTATGAAAATAGCGGGTAGGGCAGCAGGAGAATAACAAATATAACTCCTGATAAAACCAGCTTTGGGAAATTTCCTTTCAGCTTTGTGCGCAAAAAGAACAATGAAATGAGATAATACAGACCCGCAAGCAGGTATGTTTCGGGTCTTGTGTTAGCGGCAATGCCAAGCAATACCCCTGTTAACAAAGATACCTTTCCTGCCTCTATTTCTTTTAGATGATTGCTGAATATAAGTACACTCAGCAGTACGAACAGAGTTATTTCCATTCCCGATAGCGATGACCAGAGCAGCCTGCCGGCTGCCATTGTGATAAGTGTAATAAAGAGTGAATAGATGCCGTCAAATCCTAGCTTAATACACAATTTGTATAACTGAATTAGCGCAAGCAGGAAAAAAAGTGAGCCGACAAATAACGCATACGTCAAAATCAGGTTCTGTGAGAAAAGAAAAGGTACTGCCAGTACAATTACCCATAGCGGTGAAGTTGTGCCCGGGGTTGGCTCGCCCGGGTTATACTGGTAAAAAAAACCATGCGCGAAGTTTTCCGCGAAGCGGAAGTGTATCCAAACATCGTCAAGCGGCGCGCCAAAGCTTCCGCCTGCTATGGTGTATTCCGTAATTAAATAAGCAATTTGTATGCATACGTAAAGGATGATTATTGTTAAAATGTGCTTATCAGTATTTTTGATAAAATTGGAAATATTGAAATTTGTTTATCAGGTTCTGATTATTTTTTTAGATCTTTTAATAAACTTCTGATATTATTGAAAGATTTTCTATTTTTCCCTGTCTCAGAATCTTTAAATACTTTTCTGGTAATCTTGTTAGGAATTTTTATTCCACAATGGATTACATCATTGGTTCTAATTTGTCCATAATACATATCAATTACCTCGACAGATATACCTTCAAACCTATTTGATTTAGATCTAACTTCTTTCATAGGCATTTCTTCAAAATAATCCCATTTTATTACCGTTTTAGGCATATTTTCGGCAATCAGTTTACACAAAGGTATCTTATTTGAATAACAATTTCAATTCACAAGAATAAGGTCATGATTTGAATGTGTTTCATCCAGTTACTTTCTTTTGAGCGATCAAAAGAAAGTAACCAAAGAAAAATCGCCCGTTGCTGAAAATTGCCTGAAATTATTTTCGCTTCACGGGAAAATAACTCGTCCGGCAGTTGCCGGACTCAAACAGATTTTCCCGTGACTACTCTGCTCAAATAATTTCCCGACTGCTTGTACAGTCGGACGGCAATTTTCAAAGGCGGGTTATGATATTGTATAAATGTTTATTGAGAAATAAAAAACCCCTCGCAAAAAATGGGAGGGGTTAAGAAATTATCTTAAAAATATGATCTAAAATACTGCCTGTTCTTCGTAAACGCCGAAGGGCTCCTTAAGCGCGTTGCACATTTCGCCAAGTGTAACGTGATTCCTTGCGCAGTCAAGTATCCTGGGCATCAGGTTCAGGTTGTCATTGGCTGCCTGCACCATCGCAGCGAGCGTCTCTTCTACTTTTTCGTTATTTCTTGAGGCTTTCATTTCACGCAGGCGTTTAACCTGAACTCTTTCAACTTCTTTTGAGATCTTAAGTATAGGAATATCAATTTTTTCTTCTTCTTCAACAAATTCATTTACACCTACAATTATTTTTTCTTTCTTATCAAGCTCTAACTGGTAGTGATATGCAGCGTCAGCAATTTCCTTCTGGAAGAAACCGGCTTCAATTGAAGCAATCACGCCGCCAAGCGCATCAATTTTTTCGAAATATCTTTCCGCTTCATCTTCCATTTTCTTCGTCAAAGCCTCGACGTAATAGCTGCCGCCTAAGGGATCGACTGTATTTATCACACCATGTTCATAGCCAATTATCTGCTGTGTACGCAGCGCAATTTTTACAGCCTTATCAGATGGAAGCGCAAGTGTTTCATCCATTGAGTTTGTATGCAGAGACTGTGTACCGCCAAGTACTGCGGCAAGCGCTTCGATGGCTGTCCTTACAATATTATTTTCAGGCTGCTGCGCGGTTAATGAGCAACCCGCAGTTTGAGTATGGAAACGAAGTGTCCATGACTTTGGATTCTTAGCGCCGTATTTGTTGCGCATGCGTTTTGCGTAAATTTTTCTTGCGGCGCGGAACTTCGCAATTTCCTCAAAGAAATCCAAATGTGAATTGAAGAAGAATGAAATCCTTGGTGCAAATGAATCAACATCCATTCCGCGTGCTATGCACGCTTCAATGTAGGCAAAACCATCGGCTAATGTAAATGCCAGCTCCTGTGCGGCGGTTGAACCCGCTTCGCGGATATGGTAGCCGCTTACTGATACGGGATTGAACTTGGGAACATTATCTTTGCAGTACTCTATCATATCAACAATAATTCTCATTGAAGGCTCAGGGTGATAGATAAATTCCTTCTGCGCGATGTATTCTTTTAATATATCATTCTGCATTGTGCCCTGCAGCTTATCAAATGGTACGCCTTGTTCTTCGGCAACACCCAGATAAAATGCCAGCATCATTGCGGCGGGTGAGTTTATTGTCATAGAAGTTGATACTTTATCCAGCGGTATACCGTTGAACAAAACTTTCATGTCATCCAATGAGGATATTGCTACACCGCAAATACCAACTTCGCCTTCGGCAAGCTCATCATCTGAATCCCACCCCATAAGTGTGGGCATATCAAACGCGGTTGATAGACCCGTTTGCCCGTGTGCCAGCAGGTACTTAAAGCGCTCATTGGTATCTTCCGGGGAGCCGAAGCCGGCGAACTGGCGCATGGTCCATAATTTACCGCGGTATAAATTGTGGTGTATTCCGCGCGTGTACGGGAACTCACCGGGGTAACCTATTTCTGAATCATGATCAATGTTCTTCACATCTTCGGGTGTGTAGAGCAGTTCAACTTCTTCACCGCTGAGTGAAGTGAACTTCATATTGGTTGTAGGAAGCTCTTCGGCGGTTTTAAGCCACTCTTTTTTTGAAGCGCTTTTGTTCAGTAATGGACTTGTTTTTTTTCCGTTTTGGATGGACATATTATAGTGATTGTTTATTTTCTTTTTGGAACAGCAAAAATAATGATTTTTATCATACTATTCTATTGCTAAATGGGTATTAACTATGCAAAATTCAGCTGAATCTGCAATTTCAAGCGGTAATTTATTGTTATAACCTTTATATATAATTACTTTTTAGCTAATTTTGTTCGCAATGAAGGATATCCCCGAAAATATTACTATAGACAATATAGAGTTAACTGCAAATGAACTTGAACGTTACAGCAGACATCTGGTTATTCCGGAAGTAGGGAAAGCGGGCCAACTGAAGCTAAAAGCTGCAAAAGTGTTGATTTTGGGCGCCGGGGGACTCGGCTCGCCGATATCCATGTATCTCGCGGCGGCGGGAGTTGGCAGACTTGGAATTGTTGATTTTGATGAGCTAAGTTATTCAAACCTACAAAGGCAGGTTTTGTATTCAACAAATGATGTGGGTCACCAAAAAACAGAGCTTGCAAAACAGCGTTTATTGGAAATAAACCCAAATATTGAAATTACTCTATATAATGAGCGGCTTACAAGGGATAATGCCTTTGAAATTCTGCGGGATTACGATATTATTGCCGATGGCACCGATAACTTTGCCACCCGTTATCTCGTAAATGATGCATGTGTAATGCTTGGCAAACCGTTTGTTTACGGCAGCATACTAAGATTTGACGGACAGGTGACTCTTTTTGATCCTAAAACCGGACCATGTTACAGATGTCTTTATCCTGAGCCGCCAGCCCCGGGTGAAACCCCAAACTGCGCCGATGGCGGAGTACTTGGCGTGCTGCCGGGAATTGTTGGTTCATTGCAGGCAAACGAGGTGCTGAAATATTTGCTTGGTAAAGGTGAATTGCTTAAGGGCAGACTGTTACTTATTGATGCACTGAATATGAACTTCCGTGAAGTTAAATTTGCAAAAGATCCTGCCTGCCCGGTTTGCGGCAGCGATCCGTTAATTACCGAATTGATAGATTATGAATTATTCTGCAATAACACAAATAAAAAGGAAAGTATGACAGAACACAACGAATGGGAAATTACTGTTGAAGAGTATAAACAAAGAGTTGATAAAGGCGATAAAATATTTTTGCTTGATATACGCGAACCGCATGAAAGGGATATTTCTAATATAGGTGGTGTATTGATTCCGATGAGCGAATTGCCGGAGAGAATGAATGAATTGCCGGAAAATAAAGATACCGAAATAATTGTATATTGCAGAACAGGCAACCGTTCACACCATGTTACATTATACCTGAAGGATAATGTTGGTTACAGCAACGTAAAAAACATGCTTGGCGGCATTCACGCATGGCATGACAGGATTGACCCTGAAGTAAAGAAATATTAATTAAACAATATCAATATGAAACTGAAGATAGTTTTTGAACCCAGTGATGATGGGGGATATACAGTATATGTTCCTTCCCTTCCCGGATGTATAAGCGAGGGCGAGAATAAAGAAGAAGCTGAGGCTAACATAAAAGAAGCTATAGAACTTTATCTTGAACCAGTTGATGATGAAATGATTTTAAAAGAGGGTGTTGAAACAAAAGTACTTGTTCTGTGAGTAAAGTTCCGGTATTGCCATATTTTAAAATTATTTCTGCTCTGCAAAGGAACGGTTGGATTATAGTCAGACAGAAAGGCAGCCATATAAGATTACAGAAACGGCTTGAGAACGAGATACTGAAAA
>JBHEKV010000150.1:0-4271 GCA_041859235.1 Ignavibacteria bacterium
GCCTTTATTGGCGCGGTGCTAATTGAGTGTTCACCGCCCAAGGTTATCACAAACTTGTCATTTTTTATATGCTCATTTACATTCTTATATATCAGCTCAAGTGCTCTTTTGCCGCTCAACTTTCCGAATTTCATCGGTTCAATTGCGGCTATGCCGATATCAAAACATATTTCTTTTTCAGTTTCTTCATCAAAGAACTCCACATAGTGTGACGCTTCAAGTATAGCACCCGGACCGCCGGCAGTACCTTTGCCGTATGATGTGGTTTTTTCATATGGTGCCGAAAGAATTACAGCTTTGGAGTTTTCATAAGAAGAAAACTCCTTTTCGATTGCCAGAAAATTC
This sequence comes from Ignavibacteria bacterium, assembly GCA_041859235.1. Lineage (GTDB taxonomy): Bacteria > Bacteroidota > Ignavibacteria > Tepidaquicellales > OLB5 > OLB5. Next base: position 346 of record JBHEKV010000150.1, read on the forward strand.
TTTTTCAGAGGAAGTGTTTTGTATTTATTCTTTGACATCAGTTAATATCTTTTGCATTAATTTCTCTCGCACGGAAATCTTTCAAGAGGATGCTTCTTATTCTTTCAAAATTATCCGGTTGTGCGGTTTTTCTTGCGTCTTTTTCTGCGAAGTCATCCTGTTCATGCGGATTACTTTCTTCATACTGTGTCCCGGAATGGCTTGAAATGAACTCGGAGCTCTTTACAAGCCCAATGCTTAAAGATTGGCCGAAATATTTGGAGATCTTCCCGGCAAGATAATCCCGGTAACCGTCAATCAGCTCGAATGAAGTATCATCAACTCTTATCAGCAGATTGCGTTTTTCATCCTGTTCAAAAGTAGTATCTTTAATGATACTGTAAACCCATTTACGTTCGGTTTTGATCTGGTCTTTTATGCTCAACCAGTGAGTATTCAGGTCACCTTCCGCGCTTGCGAAGTTCACAGCAGAAGGGTTTTCATTCACAGTTTGCGGATTAACTCCGGAAGTTTGTTTGCCTTCTTCCTGTTTTGGGGCAGATTGTTCATAAGTTACATTGACTTTTGTTTCATTTTTAAGAGGAGCGCTTAAGCGGCCCGAATCCTGAACAGCTCCGTTTGGTCTGCTTTCGGTGAAATTGCCTGCCCCAAGCTCTTTAAGCTCTTCGAGTATCTGTGAAATATCGCGTGTATCTGTGAACTTGATAAGCTCAACAAGAAGCGCCTCTATGAGTGTACGCTGATTTGAGGAATATTTAAAAGTGTATTCAGTCTGTAAGATCAGTTTTAATGAATTAATTATTTCAAGCTGCGTGAACTTGCTTATATTTTCGGTATATTTCTGTTTAACTGATTCTGATTCTATTATAAGCTCTGCTGAGCCTGTTGAGCATACAATAAGCAGATTCCTGTAATGTTCGGTAAGCCCGTCCAGGAATATCTGCATATCATAACCTTTATCCATAAGGCTATCAAAATAGTTCAGCAAACCTTTTGCGTCTTTATTCTTTACCAGATCAGAAATTGTGAAGTAAACGTCACTTTGCGCAAGGTTAAAGAATGATTTTAGCTTTTCAAACGAAATATCATTATCGCAGTATGCCGCTGACATATCAAACAATCCCTGTGCATCGCGCATTGAACCATCGCCCTTTTTTGCTATAAAGAAAAGTGATTCATTATCAACCTTGATCTTTTCTTCCCCGGCAATAAATTTTAATCTCGATGATATTTCATCTATTGTAAGTCTCTTAAAATCGAATTTCTGGCATCTGCCAAGAATTGTAAGAGGGACTTTTTCGGGTGATGTAGTTGCGAATATGAATACAACATACGGCGGAGGTTCTTCCAGTGTTTTCAATAGCGCGTTGAATGATGCCCCGGTCAGCATGTGAACTTCATCTATGATGAAGATCTTATATTTAGAGCGAACCGGGCCGTATTTAACTTTTTCCTTAAGTTCCCGAACGTCTTCAATATTCCTGTTCGAAGCACCATCAATTTCGAACACATCCGGATGGTTGCGGTTATCGTTGGTTATTTCGCGGCAGCTATCGCATACATTACATGGCTCGCCGTTCGGCTGGCGGTTCGTGCAGTTCAGCGATTTCGCAAGGAGTCTTGCTACTGTGGTTTTACCTACTCCCCTTGGACCCGAGAAAAGGTACGCATGCGATATCCTGTTATTTTTGATCGCATTTCGAAGTGTCCTGGTAATGAATTCCTGTGAGGTTACATCATCAAACTGTCCCGGTCTCCATTTTCTTGCAGTCACACGGAAACCTTCATGTTCAGGAAATAGTTCTTCAGCCATTTATTGAATTTTAGTACTTATTGAGAATGATTTTCTAATATTTATTGCCGGCGTAAATAATGCTTAATTTACCTTTATCAAGCCTCTGCCAGATACAGGCAGTGAAATCATTATAAGAGTTTACTCCAATATAATCCCCGAAAAATACGCTTTTTACGGGAACAAAAGGCGATTCTGAGATCTTCAAATTTTCGAAAGTTGTGCCGCCGTCTGTAGATCTTGCGAGGTAAACATCAGTGTTCAGGTCTTCATAGTTTCTTCTATCATAATAAATGATATTTATTGAGCCTGTAACCGGGTCAACCGACATCCAGCTCATGAACTGCTGTCTGCCGTTTCCAAGGGGGTCATCATTTACCCGAATCGGATCGCTCCAGGTATTTCCTGCATCAGCGGACTTGATCACAAAAACATCTACATCCTTTTCTCCATTCGTCTTATCAGAGTAGTTAATGTAAATAGTCCCTTTATAAGGCGAGTTGCTGATATCACATTGAGTAACAGGCAAGCCGTTGCACCTGAAGATACCTTCAATATCGTAAACCCAGCCCCCGTATTGTTTACCTGCGATAATATCATCATCAAGCCAGGTAGTACCGCCATCAAGCGATCTGTCAAAGTAAAGTTTATCATGTACCGACCAGCTTACATAAATCTCACCGTTTGGTCCCACACAGGGTACAGCGCCTTCTGTAGTATTTGATGAATCCACGCAGTCACCTGAAACTTTGTTGATTCTCAAAGCATCGCTCCATGTTGAACCGGCATCTGAGCTGTATGAGAACATAATATTGGAAAGGTCTTCAGGCCTGTGGCTGTCATAGGCGTCAAACTGTGTCCAGGTGACATAAATGTTATCACGCCATTTACTGTTTGAATTATCAACGCACGCCCAGGGTTTATCCTGCTTTTTGGGCGGATTCAATCCCATAAATGTTCCGGGGTCTCCGTAGGTCATTCCGCCATCGGTCGATCTCTGGCAGACAATCCTGTCTATCCACTGAGAGTTTGTGGGCCTTGAAAGATGAAAGAAATAAGCCGCGCCTTTATTATCAAATATCAGTACCGGGTCTCCCCATACTCCGTTTTTGCTGTCTGAGATTTCTTTGTTGATCCAAGATATGCCGCCATCAAATGAATAGTAATAATTATTAATATTAGCCCCGGCAACCAGATTGTTTGGATGCCGGGGATTGATAGCTATTGAAACTTCTTCAGGATTGTTGCTTATGGAATTAACCTTAATATTCTTGTACTGCGTTAAGGTAATTGAGGGCAATATCAGTAATACTAAAATTAAGTTTCTTATCATTTTTTTCCTGTTCGCTTATTTTTAACCTTCAAAGTAAACCGGTTACTTTGCTAATATCATTTTTTTGGTTTCTGAAAAACTGCCTGATTGCATTTTATAAAAATATACACCGCTAGGCTGCGTTGATGCATCCCATTCATATTTGTATGAACCCGGCGTGAGTTTACCGTTTACGATCACAGCTGTTTCATTTCCCAATATATCATAAACTTTGATCGAAACATCCCTGGAGCTGCTGCCGGAAATGGCTGGGATATCAAACTCAAATGTTGTGTTTGGATTGAACGGATTAGGATAATTCTGTTTCAAACTGAATGATGCCGGAATTTCTGTAGAAACCGGTTCAACTCCAACTGGGAAATTCATTATGGCCGTTAATACGCTTAATGTACCCGAAACAAGCCTTATCCAAATTGGTCTCACAACACCGTTATGAGATGATATGTTGGTGTAATCACCAAAGAATATGTTTGATTGCGGCGTAAACGGTGCTGCGCTTATTCTTTCATTAGTCCATGTAGTACCGCCGTTTGTTGAACGGGCTATATAAACATCAGTCTGAGTGTTTGTATAATTTCTCCTGTCATAAAATACACAGTACAGGTAACCAGTTACCTGGTCAATAGACATCCAGGTGAAGAACTGCTCTTTTCCTGCAGGGTCATCGTTTATTCTTATTGGTGCGCTCCACGTATTACCGCCATCGGTTGACTTAATAACCATCACATCATGGTCAGCAGGTCCCGCACTATCGGTATAATTGATATATATAGTACCGCGGTAGGGTGAATTGCTGATATC
>JBHEKV010000165.1:0-59787 GCA_041859235.1 Ignavibacteria bacterium
TAATCCTGTTTTATTTTCATCAACCATCTCCGCAAGTCCGCCGACGTTTGTGACAATTACCGGAAGATCGAAATGATACGCTATCCCAACAATTCCGCTTTGCGTAGCAGTGCGGTATGGCAGGACGCAAACATCTGCCGCTGAAAAAAATACGGGAATTTCAGTTTCGGGTATGTATCTTACCTGAAGATTAATTTTGTTTCTAATGCCAAGGGAATCGATCAGCTCATCATACTTCTTAAAATCACCATACACTTCTCCTGCAATCAACAATAAATATTCATTATCCAGATTTTTCATTGATTCGATAAGGAGGTCAAGCCCCTTGTAATCCCTGATGAATCCAAAAAACAATATTACCTTTTTGTCTTTGGGAATCTCCAGTTTTTTCTTTGCTGCATCCTGTGCAATTCTGCTGCCGTAATGGTCGTAGAGCGGGTGAGAGTGAATAATATACTTAGCATCCGGTTTTAATTCAAGCAGGTCCTTTTCGGAGGACTTATTAAGCAGTACAAAGCCATCACATTTATTGAAGAAGTATTTTGTTAATGCTTCATCACCAAACCGTTTTTCATGTGCAATTACATTGTGCATCAGTCCTATGACTTTGATACCACTCTTCTTAAGTAACCCGGCGACTTTACCAAGAGCGGGAGCAAAGAAAGGCATCCAGTAGCTTATCAGAACTATATCGGGTTTGAATTTTATTATCTCTTTTGCTGTTTTATACCAGGTAAAGGGGTTAATGCTGTCAAGAACACGGGTTACGGGAATGTTGCGGTTCAGGTCACTTTCTGATACGTACTGGGTTTTACCCGGGAACAGTAAACCCGGATACTGACGTGTGAAAGAGAAGGCTTTCACCTCATTTTGTGGGGCAAGAGCCAGATAAAGCGAATCGCCAAACTGTGCAATTCCCCCTCTGAACGGGTAAAACGGTGATAAAAATGCTATTCTCATTAACGTAAATTCTTAAATAATTAGCACTTTTACAATTGAATAAGTTTTGTATTATTCCGGGCGTTCTTTAATGACATTGGTCACAAAAAAGTATGACTTATATTATTTTATATAACACTATTAATCACTATTTTTACATTAACAAATTGTGAAATTTACTGAATAAATGTTGATTTATGAGTGAAACACAGGAACAAATAGTTTGGGAAGGCTCTCAGTCTCAGGTACTTAACTTCGGGATATTTATATCTATGGGGATAGTATCACTTGTTATTGTTGTATTAAGCTTGATGTTTTTCCCTTTAGCTGCGGTTCTTGTTATTTTTCCGCTGATATATATTTTCATAAAATGGCTTATTGTAAGGAATCACAGGTATAAGGTCACCACAGAACGGATATTTTATACAACCGGCATTTTTTCAAAGAAAACCGAGGCATTGGAATTATACAGAGTAAGAGATGTTGATATGTATGAGCCCTTTTGGCAGAGATTGTTTAAACTTGGCAATGTTGCTTTGACTACCTCAGATAAGACTGCAATGAACTTCCTGCTTAAGGCTGTTCCAAATCCCGGTGAGCTTATGAATAACATCAGAAAAAATGTTGAGCAAAGGCGTGATGTAAAACGTGTAAGGGGAGTTGAATTCCTTGATGATGAAGATACTGTCGAAAATCTGGGTTAATGTTTCTGAAAAATTAAATTATGGATAAATTTTTAAAATACGGTTTATTTGTTTGGCTTACAGTTGTAATATGCTTTGCAATTGCTGCGCCAATTCCCGCTGTTGGCAATATGGGCGAGCGCGCAAGGATACTTTATTTCCATGTGCCTACTGCATGGGTCAGCACAGTTGCATTTGTAATGGCGCTTGTTTACGGCGCGCAGTACATCCGTAAGCGTGATATTTTGTATGATTACAAAGCCGCATCATCAGCAGCGCTGGGATTGATCTTTGCAGTTCTTGCAACAGTTACAGGAGCTATCTGGGCAAAGTTTGAATGGGGCGCTTTCTGGAACTGGGATCCGAGACAAACATCAATATTTGTACTTATACTGGTTTACGGCGCATACTTCGCGCTTCGAAGCGCAATTGAATCAGAAGAACAGAGAGCCAAGCTCTCATCTGTCTATTCAATACTTGCGGGAATCACAGTGCCATTCTTTATATTTATTTTTCCCAGAATAGTTGATTCGCTTCACCCGGATCCGATCGTCAATTCAACCGGCAAAGTAAAGATGAATACCAGCATGCTGATAGTTTTCCTTAGCTCCCTTGCAGGATTTACAGGACTTTACGCATGGATGCTGAATTTAAGGATCAGAATTGCTAAACTGAATTTAAAGGAGAGCCGCTGATGGATTTTTTAGGACAGAATCAGAATTATATAGTACTCGGTGTAACACTTATTCTATGGCTGGGTGTTTTCCTTTATATGCTTTCACTTGATAAGAAATTAAAAAATATCGAAAAGGATTAATTCTAATGGATGATATAATTTTGGAATTTAACTCACTCATACTTAAAGAAGAAGACGGTGGATTTAGTTCCTTATGTATTGATCTCGATGTTGCTTCCCAGGGTGAAACAATAGAAGAAGCAAAAGCTATGCTTGTTGAAGCTGTTGAAGGATATATTGAGGTTTCCATAGAAAAGAACTTATCTTTTTTAAGACCGGTACCGGATGAAGCAAACCCGGAGATGATAGCTCCGGAAAGTGTTGTCGAAAAGTTTAAGATTAAAACTGATCTAAAGATACATTCATATGCCTAAGCTTCCATCTGTAAAACCAAAAGAACTTATTAAGTTATTAAATAAGTTAGGATACGAAGAAGTAAGGCAAACAGGCAGCCATAAACAGTTTAAGAAATCAGGTATACCCGGGATTGTTACAGTAGCTTTTCATAATAAGGATATAAAACAGATTACTTTAAGGTCAATTATCAGGCAGGCGGGACTAACAGCAGAAGAATTTATAAAATTAATTAATTAATATCATGAACAAACGTTATATTATCGGTGCCATCATTATCGTAGTTTTCATTGTGGTTGGTTTCTTCGCTTTTGTTGATACAAAAGTGGAGTATGCAAATTTCCAGCATGCATCAGAAACTCACAAAAAAACCCAGGTTAAAGGCACATGGGTTAAAGAAAAAGACGCTAAATTTGACGCTGCAACCAATAAGTTCACATTCTATATGAAAGATGAAAGTAATGTGGAAATGAAAGTTATCTTAGACGGGGCTGAGCCGAATAATTTCAAAATGGCTGAAAGCGTTGTTGCAAAAGGAAAGATCAAAGACGGAAGTTTCCATGCGACCGAAGTGTTAACAAAATGTCCTTCAAAATATGAAGGCGATGGCCAGGATGTAAAGAAATCAAGCATGTAATTTGGGTAAACTCTTAATTTTTTCAAAGTATGTGTTATTCGTTTTTTCGGGTGATATTAATGAAAAAAGAAAACACATTCACATTAGGGACAAAAAAGGAAGAATTAACCGGTTGTGCAAGTTCTGGATTCAGCCGGAAATTGAGTTAGCAAATAATCATGGATTTAATAAAGCTGAAGTTAACGAAATAAAAAAACTGGTAACTTCAAATATCGAAATAATTAAAATTCAGTTAAAAGCATTTCATGCTGGTAAAAAAGTCAAATCAATTATCGTCGGTTAAAAAAATTCATCATAAAAGGGAACAACCTGTTTTAAGAATGATAAAAGTGGATTTTGATAAAGATACTATGCGAATACACCTGCATGGCGGCAGAATTCTTTCTATACCTGTAAATAAGTTTCCTGAAATAAAAAAACTCAGCACTTCACAAAGAAAATCATATCATATATCAGGAGGTATTAGTCTGGATTTTGATGATAGCGATGAAGTGTATCATATCAATGAATTGCTGGGAATAGAATTGAACTAGATCAAGATTCCTGTACCGAAATAAAAAAAGCCCAGTTTTACCGGGCTTTTTTGTTGTATAATTCTAAAATCATTTCCAAAACTCCAGTTTGGGAAACTATATTCTTAACGTTTTTTACTTTTTACTTCTGTCTTTTTACTATTTTACATCTGCCTTTTAACCTTTAACATCTGCCACTTTACTTTTTACTTCTTTTTTTCTTTTTACATGCATTCACAAACTCCCTGAAAAGCGGGTGAGCCTTTGTGGCTCTTGATTTCAGCTCAGGGTGGAACTGGCAAGCAATAAACCACGGGTGATTAGGTATTTCTATTATTTCTACAAGGTCTTTATCCGGATTTATTCCCGAAAATATCATTCCCGCATTTTCAAACTGCTCCCTGAAACGGTTGTTGAACTCATACCTGTGGCGGTGGCGCTCGTGTATATTAACAGCTTTGTATGTCGCGAAAGTTTTTGTACCCCGTTTAACTGTGCATGCGTATGAACCAAGTCTCATTGTGCCGCCTTTTTCTGTGATACCTTTTTGCTCTTCCATCAGGTCAATAACATTATTGCGGGTTTCTTTTATTTCCGCGCTGTTGGCATCTTTTAGTTTCAATACGTTGCGTGCAAACTCAACAACCGCAAGCTGCATCCCGAAACAAATACCAAAAAAGGGTATTTTATTTTCACGTACGTATTTTATCGCGCGGATCTTACCTTCAGTACCGCGCTCGCCAAAACCGTATGGCACAAGCAAGCCATCTATACCCGCCATATATTTAGCGGTGTTCTTATCTTTTTCCAGGTCCTGTGCTGATATCCATTTAATATTTACCTTAACTTCATTCTCCGCTCCCGCATGTACAAATGATTCAAGTATGCTTTTGTATGCATCAGGGACCATGTTGTACTTACCGCAAATTCCAACCGTTGCTGTATTTTTCGGATTGTTTATCCGGCTTACAAGCCTTTTCCATTTGGATATGTTTGTCTTCCCGTTCTTTATGTGCAGCTTTTCAACAACAATGTCATCAAGTCCTTCGCGCAAAAGCTCTAATGGCACCTGGTAAATGGTTGATACATCCTTGGCTGATACTACACAATTTGGCTGTACATTGCAGAACAGCGCTATCTTATCCTTTATTTCCCTTGATATGCTGTTATGACTGCGAATTACAAGTATATCCGGCTGAATACCAATTTCCAGCAATGTTTTTACACTGTGCTGAGTTGGTTTGGTTTTTATTTCACCGGCAGCTTCAATGAAGGGAACATAAGTTAAGTGGATGGAAAGTGAATTTTCCCTGCCTACCTTAAGCATCAACTGCCTCATTGCTTCAAGGAAGGGCAGTGATTCAATATCACCCACCGTACCGCCAATTTCTGTAATAATAACATCAAATTTTTTAGAATCACCCAGCTTCATCATGCGGCGTTTTATCTCATCTGTGATATGCGGTACTACCTGTACAGTTGCGCCAAGGTAATCACCCCGCCTTTCGCGTGAAATTACTTCGTAATAAACCTGTCCCGTGGTAGTGTTGTTCGCTTTGGACATATCCATATCCATAAAGCGCTCATAATGACCAAGATCAAGGTCACTTTCCGCGCCGTCTTCAGTCACAAATACTTCGCCGTGCTGGTACGGACTCATTGTACCCGGATCGACATTTATATATGGATCAAATTTCTGTATGGTTACTTTTAGACCCCGTGATTTAAGCAGTAAGCCAAGAGATGAAGCGGCAATACCTTTCCCAAGTGAAGAAACAACACCGCCTGTTAAAAAAATGTATTTTACGTTTTTCAAGTTATGTTGTAATTATATTAATTTTTTTATCTTTCTCAAATCAGCTTGTGTATCAACCGAATGAGAATCTATTTTCGTTTCTACTACCTTAATTTTTTCACCTGATTCCAATACTCTTAGCTGTTCAAGTTTTTCGGTTAGCTCCAGTTTTGATGGCTTCATCTTTATCAGTTTAAGCAGGTAATCTTTGCGGTACACATAGAGCCCAATATGCTTATAGTGATCTGTTTTGATATTATCCCTGTTAAACGGGATCATACTCCTAGAGAAGTATAAAGCGTTGTTAGTTGAATCAAATACTACTTTAACAACATTGGGGTTATTTACTTCTTTATATTCAGATATATTAAAACATAATGTTGAAACATTTATGTTTTTATCTTTAATTAACGGCTCAATCGCTTTATCAATATTCCGTGGATCTATCACAGGCTCATCGCCCTGGATGTTAACCACAATATCACATTTAATTTTCTTTACTGCTTCTCCGATTCTATCAGTGCCGCTTTTATGCGATTTAGATGTCATTACCACATTACCACCGAATTTAATCACGGCGTCAAATATACGCTTATCATCAGTTGCGACTATAACTTCGCTCAGCAGTTTAGCCCTCAGGCACTTTTCGTAAACGTGCTGTATCATCGGTTTTCCGTGTATCATTGCAAGGGCTTTTGCAGGCAGCCGTGTAGAACCATATCTTGCGGGAATGACTCCAATAACTATTAATTCTTTTTTGCTTTTTGCCTTCTGCCTTTTCACTTTCTTCACTTACTTATCAAGAACTTTTGGTACCTTAAAGAAATTCTCGGTTTTCTCCGGTGCGTTCTTCAAAGCTTCTTCTTTGGTCAGGCATTTTTCCGAAACATCTTCCCTGAAAACATTTTCAGTATCATTTATGTTCTCCAGCGGCTTCACATCTTCAAGCCCGGGTATCTGATTTATAGTATCAATATATCCCAATACCTCGTTCATTTCACCCTGGAGCTTTGTTTTCTCTTCTTCGGTGAATTTAAGCTTCGCAAGCTTCGCAATTTTTTCAACATCTTTTATTGTTACTGACATAATCTATTGTCTGTGTAGCTATTTTGTGATTATCCTAAATTCTTAATTACTGTATCACGTATCTCACCAAGCAGCTCTTTGTCCTTTCGGTACTGAATTGGTTTACCGATCACCATATTTACAACTCCCGGTTTTACCTTTGATGAACCCAGGGGCATTATCTCAAATGTTCCCTTCAATGAAACGGGAATAATATCAGCTTTTGATTTATCTGCCAGAAAGAACATTCCCTTTTTGAATTCACCTACATTGCCATCCTGTGTTCTGGTGCCTTCAGGATAAATGACAACTGATAACCCTTTTCTTACTCTTTCAGCTGCTTTATCAAGCGATTTCATCGCCTCACGCACTTTGTCACGGTTCAAGGCTACAAATCCCGCGCAATACATAGCCCACCCTAAAATAGGTACGCGGTTAATTTCCTTTTTATATATCATGCGCACGTTATCGGGGAGCTTTGCAAGCTGAACAAATATATCCATATAACTTGCGTGGTTGCTTATATATATCTTGCCTTTTGCGGGGTCAATATTTTCTGCACCGGTAACATTAACCTTTATGCCATAAATGAAAAGAACAATGTTAGTCCAAATTTTCATTAAGGGATTGGACAGTTTATTGCGGTAATCGAAAGGGTATATTAATATAGATAGTATGGCTACCAATAAAGAATAAAGGATCACAATAAAATTTTTTATCAGCCACATATTCACAAAAATACAAAAATATTTCCACTGAAAATATAACTCCGTTCAAATTACACAGGGATGCTATATTTTTATATCCTGCAATTATACATATTTAAAAATTAGGGATAAATTTATAAACTTTTTCATATACTTTTTTATGGTATATTCGTATCTAACCTAATAGCCACTAATAGTAACTCGCGGCTAGTAAATTAACAAATAATTGAAACAAAACAGGAAAGTATATCTACGTTTAGCTAACGGTAAAACCTTTGCGGGATATAGTTTCGGAAAATACGGCAATTCCGATGGGGAAGTGGTATTTACCACGGGAATGACCGGCTACCCCGAATCGCTCACTGATCCTTCATATTCAGGTCAAATACTTGTTTTTACATATCCTTTGATTGGCAATTACGGAATCCCGCATTTTGAGCGGGATGATTCAGCTAAAACTATTCAAAACGGGTTTGAATCCGGCAGGATCCAGGTTCGCGGAATGATAATTTCCAATTACAGCTTTGAGTACAGCCATTTTGATGCCACCGGTTCTTTACATACCTGGCTTCAGGAAAATGAAATACCCGGAATTTACGGAATAGATACACGCGAACTTACCAAAACACTCAGGACAACCGGTGTTATGCTTGGCAGAATTACCACCGAACCGGGTGATGAAAACACGGAGATCATTGATCCTAACGAAACAGATCTTGCCGGTATGGTCGGAGTTAAAGAGCCTGTAATTTATTCACCCAAAAAGAACAAGAATCCCAAAAAAATACTGCTTATTGATTGCGGCGTTAAAAATAACATTATACGCAACTTTGTTAACCGCGGGGCAGAAGTTATCCGGGTACCGCTTGGGTATGACCCAATGACCTCAGAATATGAGTTTGACGGAATATTCGTTTCAAACGGGCCCGGCGACCCCAAAATGTGCACTGCAACTATTGATAATCTGAAAAGATCATTCAGCCTGAATAAACCGATATTCGGGATTTGCTTAGGCAGCCAGATACTTGGCCTTTCAGCAGGTGCTGATACATACAAGCTTAAGTTCGGACATCGTTCACAAAACCAGCCATGCATTGAAGTTGGAGGGCACTGTTACATCACTTCCCAAAATCATGGTTATGCTGTTGATACAAAAACATTGCCGCAGGATTGGTCTGAGTGGTTCATTAACAACAATGATGGCACCAACGAAGGCGTTAAGCATAATTCAAAACCGTTCTTTGCAGTGCAGTTCCACCCTGAGTCATCACCGGGTCCGAATGATACAGGCTGGCTGTTTGATAAGTTTATTGAGATGTTATAAGACCCCACCTAAATCCTCCCCGAAGGGGAGGACTTTTAAAGCGGAAAGACAAAAATAATTTATGGATTCCCGCATTCACGGGAATGACAAAAGAGTTGACAGAAATAAATAAAATATTATTACTTGGTTCAGGCGCGCTTAAAATTGGCGAAGCAGGTGAGTTTGATTACTCCGGCTCACAGGCAATCAAAGCGTTGAAAGAAGAAGGCAAGACGGTCATTCTGGTAAATCCAAATATTGCAACTGTACAGACCGATATTGATCTTGCAGATAAAGTCTACCTTTTACCGGTGAATCCTTATTTTGTTGAGCAAATAATTAAGAAAGAAAAACCCGAAGGCATTTTACTTGGATTCGGTGGTCAAACAGCGTTAAACTGCGGTCTCGAGCTGAACAGGCTTGGCATATTAAAAAAATACAATGTACAGGTTCTGGGTACCCAGGTTGATTCAATTAACAAGACAGAAGACAGGGAGCTTTTTGTAAAAGAGCTTAACAAAATAAAAGTACGCACACCTATCAGCAAAGCTGTGCGCAGCGTTAAAGAAGGTCTAAAGGCTGCAAAGGAAGTTGGTTACCCGGTAATATTAAGGGCCGGATTCACTTTAGGCGGCTTAGGTTCCGGTTTTGCAAACAACGAAAAAGAAATTACCAAAGCGCTGCAGGAAGCGTTTTCATATTCACCGCAAGTATTGATAGAAGAAGATCTTCGCGGGTGGAAAGAAATTGAGTATGAAGTAGTGCGCGATTCATCCGATAACTGCATTACCGTATGCAACATGGAAAACTTTGATCCATTAGGTGTACATACAGGTGAAAGCATTGTAATAGCGCCTTCACAGACCCTTTCAAACCAGGAGTATCACCAGTTGCGTGATATATCGATTAAAACAATAAGGCATTTTAAAATAATGGGTGAGTGTAACATTCAGTTTGCGCTTAATCCAAAATCAGTAAGTGAAACAGGTGAATTTGATTACCGTGTAATTGAAGTTAACGCAAGGCTCTCGCGTTCATCAGCACTTGCTTCAAAAGTTACAGGTTACCCGCTGGCGTATATTGCTGCAAAGTTATCATTAGGGTATAAGCTTACAGAACTTGAAAACTCCATCACCAAAAAAACATATTCATGTTTTGAACCTGCCTTAGATTATGTTGCTCTCAAAATTCCAAGATGGGATTTGGCAAAATTCCCAAGGGTAGAAGAAGAAATTGGCAGCAAGATGAAATCAGTTGGTGAAGTAATGGCCATCGGCAGAAGCTTCCCCGAAGTGCTGCAAAAAGCTATCAGAATGCTGCAGGTAGGCAAGTTCGGACTGGTGCTGAATAAATCTAAAACGCAGACTATCAAACAGGATATAATTACTCCAACACCGCGCAGGTTGTTCGCTATTTCACGCGCATTGAGGGACGGTTATTCCGTTGAAGAAGTGCACAACATGTCAAAGATAGATAAGTGGTTCCTTTACCAGATAAGAAATATCGATAACTTCAGAAAACTTGCAACTACTAAAGAAAATATCACCGCTGATTTTCTGCTTGAAGCAAAAAAGCTCGGATATTCAGATAAACAAATCGGACTTTTAGTCGGCGCAGATGAAGATGAAATAAGGATAATCAGGAAATCACTCGGTGTGATGCCTGTTTTCAAGCAGATTGATACACTGGCTGCGGAATATCCCGCTGAGACGAATTACCTGTATTCAACTTATCATGGTGATACCAATGATATTGAAGAGACCAAACAAACTGACGAGAAGAAGATAATGATATTGGGTTCGGGTCCTTATAAAATAGGTTCTTCAGTTGAATTTGACTGGTGCTGTGTAACCACAGCTAAGATCCTGCGCAAGCTGGGATACAAAGTTGTGATGGTAAATTATAACCCCGAAACCGTAAGCACAGATTACGATATTTGCGATAAATTATATTTTGAGGAATTAAGTCTTGAGCGTGTACTGGATATATATGAGTTTGAAAAGCCTAAAGGCATAATTATTTCAATGGGAGGGCAGATACCCAACAACCTGGCATTAAAGCTCCATGAAAATAATGCATGGATCCTGGGAACATCACCGCACTCAATTGATAAATGTGAGGATAGGAACAAGTTTTCATCAATATTAGATAGACTTGAAATTGACCAGCCTGTTTGGCAGGAGCTTGCTGACCTGAAGCAGGCAAAGAAGTTTTCAAATCAGATAGGTTACCCGGTTCTTATCAGACCATCGTATGTACTCTCCGGTACTGCAATGAAGGTCTGCAATGATGACCGTTCACTGGAAGAGTATATCAAAGAACATGCGCAGATCTCGAAGGATTTCCCAGTGGTTATATCCAAGTTCGAAGAAGGTGCAAAGGAAATTGAAATTGACGGGGTTGGACAGAATGGCGAGCTTATTATATATGCTATAAGCGAACACGTTGAAAATGCGGGAGTTCATTCAGGTGACGCGACGCTTGCAATTCCGCCGCAGAAATTATACTTTGAAACCGTTCACCAGATAAAAAGAATTACAAAGGCAATTGTAAAAGAATTAAAAATTACCGGACCATTTAACATACAGTACCTTGCCAAAGAAAATAAAGTAAAGGTTATTGAGTGTAATTTAAGGGCAAGCCGCTCGTTCCCCTTTATTTCGAAGGCCACAAATTACAATTTTATTGATTTCGCGGTGAGATCAATTTTGGGGCATGATATTAAAGGTGACTATAAAACGCTTGATCTTGACCATATTGTAGTAAAAGCCCCGCAATTTTCATTCAGCCGCTTAAGCGGCGCTGATCCGATCTTAGGTGTAGAAATGTCCTCAACCGGCGAAGTTGCATGTTTTGGTGAATCAATGGAAGAGGCTTTCCTTAAATCACTGTTGTCTACTGGTTTCAGGCTGCCTAAACAGAACATTTTATTAACGTTAGGAGATCTTGAAGATAAGATTGAATTCCTGGATAGCGCAAGAAAACTGAATGAAATGGGTTTTTCAATTTTTGCAACTACAAATACACACAATTTTCTGAAAGAGCATAAGGTAAAATCTAAGTTAGTGTATAAAATTAACGAAAAGAAGAACCCCAATATACTTTCAATGCTTGAAAAAAAGAAATTTGATCTGGTTATCAACACTCAATCGATGAAGCATGAACATAAATCAATGCGCGATGGATACATTATGCGCCGCAAAGCTATAGATTATAACATTCCCCTGATAAACAACCTTAAGATAGCTGTTTTATTTGTTAACTCCATCTACAAATATAAACCTGAGCAACTTGAAATTAAGAGTATGGATGAATATTAACACCTGATTTTTATTCTTAAATTATTGTATTTGTTTATATTTGTATGTTTCAAACATTGCCGCCCTCTCCATAAATACATTCTAAAAATGTAAATCTTAAATCTATCTCTTTAAAGATATGAAAAATATTCTTTTGCTTTTTGCATGCATACTCATCTCCGGCGAAATTTGCTCTCAGGTAACATTTACCAAAGTAACTTCAGGTGCAATTGTTAATGATGCATCCTATACTGAAGGAGTTTACTGGTTTGATTACAACAATGACGGTCTGCTTGATTTGTTTGCCGCCAATATTACCAATCAGAATAACATCCTGTTCAGGAATGAAGGCAGCGGGAATTTTACCAAAATTACCGCAGGCGCACTTGTGAATGATGGCGGCTTTTCTTACGGTGCATCAATTGGTGACTATAATAATGACGGCTACCCCGATATATTTATTGTAAACGGCGGCTCATCAGCAAGCCAGAACAACTTTTTTTACACCAATAACGGTGATGGCACATTTACAAAAGTTACTATTGGTACATTTGTAAATGAAATTGGCAATTCATGGGGAAGCAGTTCAGTTGATTATGATAAAGACGGCAAGCTTGATATCTATACAGCTAATTACAACAGGAATAATTTTCTTTACAAAGGTAATGGCGATGGCACTTTTACCAAAATTACTGCCGGGGCAATCGTAAATGATGGCGGCTATTCACTGAACTGCGCCTGGGGAGATTATGATAATGACGGATGGCAGGACGTATTTGTTGCCAATGCAAATTTTTCGGCAGGCCAGAATAACTTTTTGTACAAAAATAACGGTGATGGAACATTTACAAAAATCACTACCGGTAACATCGTAAATGATGGCGGTAATTCAACCGGCGCAAGCTGGGGTGATTATGATAACGATGGCGATCTGGACCTGTTTGTTACGAATTATTTCACCGAAAACAATTTCCTATACAGAAATGAAGGAAACGCCACATTTACGAAAATTACGACCGGTGAAATAGTTAATGATGGCGGCGCTTCTGTTGGTTCTGCCTGGGGCGACTACGATAATGACGGTGACCTTGACCTGTTTGTTTCAAATGATAATGACCAGAATGAATTCCTGTACGAGAACAACGGAAACGGTACTTTTACAAAAATAACAGCCGGTGAGATAGTTAACAGCGGGGGAAGGTCAAACGGCTCTGCATGGGGTGATTATGACTTGGATGGAGATATTGATCTTTATGTTGCAAATGGAAACCAGCCCGTTCAGCAGAATAACTTCCTTTTCAGAAATAACGGAACCCCGAATAACTGGATAAACATTTACTGTAAAGGTGTGATCTCTAACCGCACGGCAATTGGAACAAGGGTAATTGCATCCGCTATGATCAATGGTGTTCGGAAAAAACAAACCCGTGAGATATCCGGGCAAACAGGGTACAACGCGCAAAACAGCCTGAATGTTGAGCTGGGCCTTGGCAACGCTTCAGTTATTGATACAATCATAATAAAATGGCCTTCAGGTGTAACAGATGTGTATTTGAATGTTGCCGGTAACAGGTTCATTACTGCGGTTGAAAATCAGGGTATAATTGGCATAAATTACGAAAGCGGGCAGATTCCCGCTGAGTTTGAGCTGCTGCAAAATTATCCAAATCCATTTAATCCTGCAACTAAAATAAAATTTATACTGCCTGAAGCAGTAATGGTCAATCTCAGAGTTTTTGATATATTAGGTAATGAAGTAACAGTACTGATTAATGAATTAAAACAGGCTGGAACGTATATGGTGAATTTTGATGCATCAAAATATGCTTCCGGAATATATTTCTATTCAATCGAAGCAGGGGATTTCAGGCAGTCAAAAAGAATGCTTTTGGTTAAATGATGAAATCTTGTTTTTGCTGCAATAGCCCCGAATAATATCGGGGCTTTTTTTGTTTTTTTAATATTTGGGTTAAGACTCATGTTACTTATAAAACGGAAATTCTTACATCAACTCAGCTGAAATAACTTAAAGAGAACCAACAGGTTAATATGATCACAAAAGGTTATTCGAAAAGAATTCATAAAATAGAATCCGAACATACTTTTTAATTCCAGAAAATAAAAAATTCTACCTGGTAATAAACACTCAATCCATGATGCATGAGAATAGATCGATGCGTGACGGCTATATAATGCGCCATACAGTAATAGATCATGACATTCCGCTTATTAATAATCTTAAGATTGCAGTATTGTTTGTTAACTCTGTTTATACATATATACCGGAACATCTTGAAACGAAGAGTATGGAAGAGTATTAACAGGTCGTTTATAAGATCTCATTGACCTTTTCCAGCAGCCAGCCTTTATTAATTACATTTTCTGTCTCTTCAATATCGGTTTTCAGCCTTTTCAGTTTAGGTTCGTCAAATACATCCCTTAAATTATGCAGCCTGTTGGCGAAGTTTATGAATGTATTGTACACACTTTTCCTTTCTTCTGAAAGCTTTTTGTTATTTTTCAGGTTATGTCTGAATGTGTCTATTAGCGAAAGGAACTGGCTTACTGCTTTTGTTTCGTAATAAAGCAAAACATACATTGATTTTATATCGTTTTTGAGCATCTCATCCAGATTCCTGATCTTTCCAAGATGTTTTCCCATTTCATCAAATGCTTTCTTCTTCAGCGCAATATGGGCTTTTACATAATGATAATTTGATTCCCGGTTTTCAGAAGCAAGGTACTTTGTGTATTTCTCGGTAAATCCATCTGCAAATTCTATTTCTTTTTCATGAAGCGCAGTGAACACAATATTGCGGTATAGGACTACAGAAATATTATTCTTATCTGAGTACACGGTATTATCAAGCTCCATTTTGTATATTTCAAACAATTCACGGGAATATTCTGACCTGTTTGACCGGACCTTTCTCATACAATAGTTCTGCAGATTGATATATATATTCTCTACCTGGTTTTGTTCTATCTTATCTTCATTTTCCTTTATAAGTGTTTTAGCTGTCCTGAAATTTTCTTCATTGTCCGGATCCTTAAGCATACTTAAGAGGTAATTGTGAATTTTCAGAAGCGGAAACTTATCCAGAATTGACGGGTCAAATGCATTTATAAGTTTTTCAAAGTAGGCATCATCTGTTTTGATACTGAACATTCTCTGAGTATTAAGATAGTACTCATACAGGCTCATGACAGTGTACAGGAAATGCGCTGATAAATATTGGAATGGTTCAAATATATCATTCCTTTTCACAAACTTGCTAAAATCAACCAGCTTGTGCTGAGCCGCAAATGAAATATTCCTGAATGTGCTTATATACCCGTTATAAAAAAAATCTGAACTAAGAACTTTTTCTTCATTTAGTTTTGCCCGGATCCCATAGAAAGTTTTATTGAATAGAGCCGCATTTTTTCTGGAATAATATTCCTTTAGAAGTAAATTCTTTGCATTGAGTGAGCCTATATCAAGCCCTTTGTAAATAATGTAGTTTTCAGCAAGAGAAGAAAGTGTGAACATGCATTTCCTCATAAATCCATCATTGTACTTTGCCCCGGGGAATACTTTTAAATAAACTTTTTCTTTTACAATCTTCTCCTCGGGAAACTTGGGATGAAAAGCTTTGATGTGGTAAAAGAGCTTTATAACACCTTCATTCTTATTAAAAAAAGGCGAACGGACGTATTCACTGAATTCGCGGATCTCTTTTGGGGATAATGTTTTCAATACTTCTATTAACTGGCTCTTATACATTGGATATATTTAGATGAAAAAAACAAACGGGATTCAAGTAATTCTTTGAACATACCGTACTTTGAATCACAATCTTAAAGTAAAAATATAGGTTTTTTATAAAAATTGCACTGCGATTTTGGGAACAAAAGCAGCGGATTTTTTTCCAATAGTTGTATTTGAACAAAATAACACACAAAATCCAGATAAAATCATTTAAAACTGCAAAATCATGAACTTTCAACTGAAACAATCACGGAACATCAAATGAAAACTTTCATTGGAACAGGGCTGAAGAAAGAGTTATTATTGTATTGAAAAATCATAAGTGTCATAAAATTTATGCTGAAATGTTTATGAACCCACCAGGTGCAGTATGTGTAATGGAAAGTAATTTTGATGATGAAATTAAATTAAAGTGGGATCAAGTGAAAGATGCGAGAAACTACCTTGTTGAATACAAAGGTAATACCAGAAGCGAAAAATGGAGACAGGCTGACTTTGTATCAGGTTTGTACTGTATAATTACGGGTTTAAAAATGAACCGTAAATATAAATTCAGAGTAGCAGCATTAAACAGTACAGAATGGAGCAGGTGGTCTAAAACGTGTGAACTTGATCCCGGAAGTGTTTTCAATAAAAAAATCAAACAATAAAAGAAATATGAAAATCAGAAAAACAATTTTCCAGCCGGTTTTATCAGTAATAGCTCTGCTATTTTGCGCAGCCAATATTGCCGCTCAGTGGATTAGCGTTTCATCCGGCAGTAACGGCATGGCACAATACCTTAGCATTTACTCACTGGCTGTTAATAACGGAACCATATATGCCGGCAGCTCAAATGACGGTGTTTACAGCTCCGGTAATAACGGAAATAACTGGAGTCTTGTTCAGGGCCTGCCGCCAACGGGCGCTAATTGCTGGGCGCTGTACAGTAATGGCAGCAGCATTTTTGCAGGTTATTTTACGGGTTCAGCAAACTCCTACAGGTCAACTAATAATGGAACTAATTGGTCGATGATGGTAATGCCAGACATGTATGCCCGAGATTTCATCCTCAAGGGACCTTTTTTATTTGCTTCATGCTGGGGCGGTTCGGTACTCCGCTCAACAAATAACGGTGCTAACTGGATCCAGATGAGTAACGGAATAACAGGAGGAGGCTTGTGGCACATGACCATTTCTGGAAGTTATCTTTTTGTTACGGCACAAAACGGAGGTGTCTTCAGAACTTCAAATGACGGCTCTAATTGGATTCAGGTGATCAGCGGATTATCATATCCTGTTGTGTATTCGTTATGCACAAGTGAGAGCAGAGTTTTTGCCGGCAGTGACGGGGCAGGGGTTTTTGTTACTACCAACAATGGCGATAACTGGAGTACAACCGGATTGCAGACAGGAACTGTATATTCCATGATTGTATCCGGAACCACCATAATTGCGGCGGGGAACTTTGGCGTTAAAACCAGCACAAATAACGGAACAAACTGGGTAGAACATAATCAGGGGTTAACCAGCGGCAATGTATCCTGCCTGGTGAACGACGGAGTATACTTATATGCGGGCACTCTTGGTGGCAGTGTTTACCGGAGACCGTTAAACGAAATGCTTTCAGTTGAATTGTTATCGGGAAATGTACCGCAAAAATTCAGACTTGAACAAAACTATCCAAACCCGTTTAATCCCACTACCAGGATTAATTTTGATATTCAGCAAGCTGCAATGGTGAAACTTAAAGTTTATGATATAACAGGCAAAGAAGTGAGTACGATAGTCAATGAAATTCTTAAGGCGGGTGAATATGCAGCGGAATTTGACGGCTCAAATTTTACCTCCGGGGCGTATTTCTGCAAACTTGAAACACAGGATTTTACTGAAACAAGAAAAATGATACTAATAAAATAATTGATTTGATCTTTAATTAATTAACTTTGCCCCGCCTATAGTTATAATTTCGGTGTATATGCAGCTTTTATCTGAATTCTTTATACTTCGTTTCTCTACTTTTAAAGAGCTCCGTTTTTTCGGGGCTTTTTTATTATGTTTTAATATTTGGCTAATACTGATAAATTTGGAGATATGGATCTGAAACAGGCTAAATATTTGCCGGTAATCTTGATTGCGCTGCTCTTTGTGCAGGGTGTATACTCGCAGAGATCAAAATCAATTGCTTCTAAAGACCAGGTTAAGACCTATGTTACCGACAAAACCGGAACTCTTACTGCAACACAATTAAAATCATTGGAATCAAAGCTGGCTGCATTTGAAAAGGAAACATCCAACCAGCTGGTGGTATGGATGGAACCTTCACTTAACGGTAATTCTGTTGAGGACCGTTCGTATGAGCTTGCTGAACAGAACGGAATAGGTCAAAAAAGTAAGAATAATGGCGTATTGCTTTATATCGCCAAAGAGGATAGAAAGTTAAGAATTGAAGTCGGTTACGGTTTGGAGGGTGCATTGACTGATGCACTTTCAAGTCAGATAATCCGCAAAGAGATCACTCCGCAATTCAAAAAGAGTAATTTTTTTGAAGGCATAAATGCGGGGGTAGATGCCATTATTCAGGCAACCAAAGGCGAATATACAGCCGATAAAGATTCAGATGAAAGTGAACCGCTAGGCGGGATATGCTGTGTGCCATTTCCGGTGATCGTTTTCTTAATAATATTTTTCTTTGTGTTCTTAATGCCGATATTTAGCCGGATCTTTAGAGGGAGCAAAGGCAAAAAAAGCAGTAACTGGTGGTACACAGGAGGCAGCGGCAGCAGCTGGTCATCAGGCAGCTCAAGCGGCTGGAGTAGCGGCGGATTTTCAGGTGGCGGCGGTTCATTCGGAGGCGGAGGATCAAGCGGATCATGGTAATAGTCAAATATCAAATAGTAAATACCAAATATCAAATAATGTTGTCTAATGAGTAATAAGCAGTGGATAAATAATTATTTTTCTGAAGATGAGCTGAAGGATATTCAGTCAGCGGCTGATGCTGTTGAACGGAATACCGTTGGCGAAATTGTGCTCAGTTTCAGGAATAAAAAATCACTGCTGGAAAAGCTGTATTCAAACCATGAACTTGCCATAAAGGATTTCGAAAGGCTTGAAGTATACAAAACCAAAGAACGCACCGGTGTATTGGTTTTCCTGATATTTGAAGAACGTTATTTTGATATTATTGCTGATGAAGGGATTTATGCGAAGATTCCCGATGAAACATGGAACAAAATGGAAGAAAAACTGAAGGAAGAATTCCGGAATAAGAATTACTCAGCGGGTGTATTGGCATTAATTGCTGAAATGGGAGAAGTGCTCTCGCGGGAGTTCCCCACAAGGGCAGGGGCCGATAACGATGATGAAATCAGCAGCGAGATTGTTGTGAATTGATTTAACTTTTATGAATTAGTAGCACAGACATTTGTGTGCCTTATGAGCTCTCTGTGTTGTTATTACATTTTCAAAAAATCTGCTGTGAGAGTTAAAATGGGGACTAAAGTCCCGTTTTTTTGGTTAAGCAAATCCCCCGCTCTAAAGAGCGGGGCTATTCAATTACAATAAATTATACTTTGTAAAAGCTGTAAAAGTATCGTTTCAAACCTACTCAGTGCGCTCTTTGTTTTTTGCCTTAAAAACCAGCGTTAAAGGTACGCCTGTAAATCCAAATTCATCCCTTATTTTATGCTCCAAAAATCTTTTGTAATTCACTTCTATTTCATTTGGCAAATTGCAGAAAAACCCTATGACCGGGGGCGAATGTTTTAACTGGGTAATATAATTGATTTTTATTTCTTTGTGAGTCTTTGATCTCGGAGGGAAAGCTTTTATGTAAGGCAATAGTTTATCATTTAGTACGCTTGTTTTAATTTCTCGGGCTCTTTCATTATATACCGCAAGCGCTGATTCGATTATTTTTGAAACCCTTTGTTTTGTAACAGCAGATGTAAAAATAAACGGCAGGTAATCAAATGTTGTTAAATGCTCTTTAACTTTCTCTTCAAAAATTTTGGCTGTTTGGGTATCTTTCTCAATAAGATCCCATTTGTTGATAACAACCAGTATCCCCTTCTTCAGCTCACTTGCTTTTATTATGATCTCAACGTCTTCTTTACTGAGTTTGAATATCGCCATTTTAGGATCAGCATATTTTGAAAGCTTGCTGATAATTGTAGTTGCGTCAATCACAATTATGGCAACATCGCACCTTTCAATGCTTCTATGCGTTCGAAGTGCTGAAAAATATTCAAGGCTCTCGGCCCGCTTTATCCTTGATTTTTTTCTTAATCCCGCTGTATCAATTAAAGTAATATCCTGACCGTGATATTTTATTATGGTATCAACTGAATCCCGGGTTGTTCCAGGAATATCGGTAACAATATTTCGGTTTGACTGCGTAAGTGCGTTAGATAGTGATGATTTGCCTACATTGGGTCTGCCTATAATTGAAAACTTTATTGTATCATTTTCTTCTTCGTTACTTTCAATTGAAATATTTTCCGTGATAACATCCAGAAGGTCACCGGTTTTCCTGCCAACAATTGCGGATACTTCAACTGGTTCACCAAGCCCAAGCCTGTAGAAATCGGTTCTGCTGATTTCATCTTTGGCGCTATCAACCTTATTAATGGCAAGTATTACCTTTTTACCGGTGTTTTCAGCTTTGTTCACCTCGCGTCTAAGCAGTTTTGCAATTTCAAGATCAAGCGGAGAAATACCTGATTTCGCGTCAACTATGAACAGGATAATATCGGCTTCATCAATTGATATTTTAACCTGTTCGCGGATTGCCGCTTCAAACTTATCTTTGCTGCCCGGTACATAGCCGCCTGTATCAATCAGGAAGAATTTTTTACCGTTCCATTCTACTTCGCCGTAGTTCCTGTCGCGGGTTACGCCGGGCATATCATGAACTATGGCGTTCTTCTTACCTGTAAGACGGTTAAAAAGAGAAGATTTGCCAACGTTTGGTCTTCCAACTATTGCTGCTATTTTTTGGGACATTCGGTGTTATTCTGTGCTGTTAGTTTACTCTTTCACTTATGAAATCAACGAATTTTATCATTGTGTCTTTTGTTTCAGAAGGCTTAAATGACTGCAGGTTGTTCTTCGCAGTTGCGCAATACTCACTGGTTTTGCTGATGGTGTACTCAATTCCGTTATGTTCTTTGATAAAATCCATAACTATGCTTCTGCTCTTGCTGTATGAACCGTTTTTAACAAGGCTTACGATCTCCTTGGCTTCCTTTTTTGTTGAATTGTTAAGCGAATGAATCAATGGCAATGTGAATTTCTTTTCTTTCAGGTCACTGCCCGAAGATTTACCCATGATCTTCTTCTTGCCGATATAATCAAGCAGGTCGTCGCGGAGCTGGAATGCAATTCCAATGTTCTCACCGAATTCACCCATTAGCCTGATCTCGTTTTTATCCTTAGATGTACTGGCAGCGCCAAGTTCACAGCATGCGTTTATGAGAGATGCTGTTTTATCTGAAATGATCCTGAAATAAGTTTCTTCGTTAACATCAAACTTCCTGTTTTTCTGGATCTGCAGCAATTCGCCTTCGCTCATGCGTTTTACAGCCCTTGAGGTAATTTTCAGGAAGCCGCATTCATCATGTTCAAGCGCAAGCAGAAGGCCGCGGGAAAGCATAAAATCACCCATTAATACGGCAATCTTGTTCTTCCATACAGCGTTAATGGATGCAAGCCCCCGCCTAGTTTGGGCGTCATCAACAACATCATCATGTATAAGCGTGGCAGTATGCAGCATTTCTACCAGCGTTGCTGCTGTATAGCTTCTGGGTGTAATTTCGCCGCAAAGTTTTGCAGAAAGTAAAACAAGTATTGGGCGTATCTTTTTGCCCTTTTGTCTTAGTATGTATTTGCTGATAAGATCAACCAGCGCTACTTTAGAGCGTATTGCTTCACGAAAGTGGACCCTGAATTCATCAAGTTCATTTTCAATTGGCTGAGATATTTTTTTAAGATCAAGATCCATTCTTAAGTTATTACGTTATTCAGTTTTTTTAGGCTGCGATAGTTTTGAAATTATTATACTTATCTCGTAAAGTATAAGCAGCGGTATACCCAGCAGCAGCTGACTGGTTACATCCGGACTCGGTGTCAATATTCCTGCTAGAATAAGAATTATGATAATTGCGTGCTTACGGTACCTGCGCATGAACTTCGGTGTTAAGATGCCTATTTTTGAAAGAAAAAATGATATCATAGGCAGCTCAAAAACAATCCCTGCAGCAAGCATAACCGATATTACGAAACTGAAATACTCATCAACGGCAATATTGTTTGTAATTGCCTGTGTGCCGAATTCCGCAAAGAATTTCAGCGCCGTAGGCAGCATTACAAAATATGCGAACGAAATACCACCAAGAAAACAAATTGATGAAAAAACTACAATTGAAGAAATATACCTTCTTTCGCCGGGCAGCAGTCCCGGTTCTATGAACTTCCATAACTGGTAAAACAAGTTAGGTATGCTGAAAATAACCCCGCATACCAGAATTACTTCAAAATAAAGAACAAGCTGGCCATATGGCTTCAGGTTGATAAGTTCAAGAGGTGGAGTTGTTTTCGTGGCGGGGGCTAAAAGGAAATCGTTCATGATGTAATCTATAAAAACCGCGGCAATAATACCGCCCAGAACAACACCTATCAATGATTTTATGAGCCTCCATCTCAGTTCCTCAAGATGCTCCCAGAATCCCATCTCACCCGGCTGGTTATCGCCACTCAGGCTCTCTTCCGGCAATACATCGTTTTCTGCCATATGTTACCTGCTGCGCGCTATTAATTCCCTTTCAAACCGTTCTGTTTCCAGCTGTTTCATCAACTCGTCATATTTCCTTCGGAATGCCTCCATTTCAACAGAATTCATTGTCATTGATCGTTCAATTTCCGTGTTTTGAGCATCAAGGTTAACTGTAATTTCACTCACCAATTCGCTGTCAGTATTTTTGAACTCCAGGATAGTGTTGTTCTCAACGGAATCGGATACTTCTCCGGTGCCGTTATCGTCATTCAGATCTGTGTCCCCGGTATCGGTCTTATCAATACCATCTTTAACATAATTGCTGATTTCAACATTTTCACTGTCACTTCCTTTTTTGCCAGTCTTCTCATTTTCAGTATTTTCCTTCATTGTGGAGCTAAACAGCGTCATTTCTTTTTCTGAAGAACTCAGCGAAAAACGCGGCTGTCTCAATGTATTTTCCACGGCATGTACGGCAGCCGGGTTTTTACTCAATATTGATCCTTCAATGAATGACAGTATCATTACGGTATCATTACAGTATAGTTGTTAAAAAATTACCAGGTGAACAGCTCCGGGTAAAGCGGGTATTCGCCCGTTAAATCGTCAATTTTTTTGTGAACACTCTTCTTTACATCTTCGCTTCCCGGGTTCGTGATAATATCATTTATCATTTCAGCCACTTTTTCCATGTCCTTTTCATTCATGCCGCGTGTTGTCAAAGCCGGTGTGCCCAGCCTTATTCCGCTGGTTATTAACGGACTCTTATCATCAAACGGCACAGCATTCTTGTTACAAGTTATGCCTACTTCGTCAAGCAGCTCCTGTGCCTGTTTACCGGTGATATTCTTATTGCGGAGATCGATAAGCATCAGGTGATTATCTGTACCGCCTGAAATTATCTTGAATCCGTATGAGGTAAGTTTATCAGAAAGAGCTTTTGCGTTCTTTATTACCTGTTCAGCATATTTTTTGAAATCACCCTGCAGAGCTTCTTTGAATGCAACTGCTTTTGCTGCAATTACATGCATTAACGGTCCGCCCTGTATACCGGGGATAACCATAGAGTCTAGCAGTTCACTCATCATTTTTGTCCTTCCGGATTTTGGCGCGGTTAAACCGAAAGGATTTTCAAAATCGGTTCCCATCAGTATCATTCCGCCGCGGGGTCCGCGTAAAGTTTTATGAGTAGTAGTAGTAACTACGTGGCAATGCGGAACTGGGTCATTTAAGAGTCCTTTTGCAATTAAGCCGGCCGGGTGTGCAATATCAGCAAGCAGAAATGCGTTAACCTTATCTGCTATTTCACGGAATTTTTTATAATCTATATTTCTTGAATAGGCGCTTGCGCCAACAGTTATCATTTTGGGCTTCTGCTCTAAAACGACTTTTTCTATCATGTCGTAATCAAGCATTTCTGTATCCGGGTTAATGCCGTACTGCGTGAAGTTATAGAGTTTCCCTGAAAAATTAACAGGTGAGCCGTGTGTCAAATGCCCGCCGTGAGAAAGATCCATGCCCATTACTTTATCGCCGGGTTTAACAAGCACAAAGTATACAGCCATATTTGCCTGTGAGCCTGAGTGAGGCTGAACGTTCGCGTACTCTGCGCCAAAGAGCTCTTTAGCCCTGTCGCGGGCAACATTTTCTGCGATATCAACATATTCACAGCCGCCGTAATATCTTTTCCCGGGATACCCTTCGGCGTATTTATTTGTCATTACCGAGCCCATTGCCTGCATAACTGGAATGCTGGTAAAATTTTCTGAAGCAATAAGTTCTAATTTATCATTTTGCCTTTCAAGCTCATGCCTGATAGCGCTATAGATCTGCGGATCGAAATCCTGTAAGTGAGTCATAATAATTTTGTGTAATTAAGTGGTGTAGAAATTTTTAAATAATGTTAGTTAGTTTAAAAAGCTTTTTAAAAAATCACTGGTCCATTTACCAAACGGCTTTATTTCTAAAACTCATCTGAAGGCCTTAAGAACCAGAACTCGCCGATCCTTACTGATGCTCCGAAACGGAATACTTCATCCTTTATAAGGCCGTTGGTTTCCTTGCCGCGAATATTGTATTTGGCATAAAGGTCAAGTGAATTGTAGTTTCCGATTGGTAATGATAAACCTGCGCTTACGCTTAGTATATTTATATCCTGTCCGTTCAATTTCAGGTAATCCTGCGTATAACTTCCGCCAAGCCTGTATGAAATACGGCTCATGTACGGATCTTCAAGTTTTTTTGATGCGGTGTATTCAATACCTGCGCCAATTTTCATGCTGTTCTTTATTTCTGCGGGATGTGTGCCATAATATGTATAATCATCCCATTTCTGGTAGTACATATCAGCTGATACAGTCAGCTTATTATTGAATGTATTTGCTATACCAACACCAAATGCCAGAGGTATTTTAAGTTTGCCTTCACTCAGCGAGATAGAATCTGTTGTTGTGGTCGAGCGTCCAAATTTACCGATCAGGCTTGAGTTAAATTCAGTTGGGGTTGATAGATACACGCCAAGCGTCATATTGTCCAGCTTCTTGTTATTGAACAGCTTTCCGAACCCGTGGAAAATTAACCCGGAATTGAAAAAGAATCCCGAAATTGTATTGGCTGATGTGTTCTTAGTATCAAACAGATTTACATTTGAAAAATCAATGTTAACTGATTTATTAATATTGCCGAACGCGTAATTGAACTGAGCGCCGAAACTGAGATATCTGAAGAGTATGTATGAAAACCCGATATTGAACTTATTCAATCCTCCATTGCCGGAGTATGTCTGTGTATAATTTTCGCCGTCCGCAGTTCCCGTGAAATAAGTATCGTAATTGACATTGCTGTAGTTGTTTATTCCAAAATTAAATATCCAGCCATTGCCCTTATTGAATGGGATCGAAAGATCAAAACCCTCAAAATTGCCGTATGTCCGGGTTGCCTTGCTGGTGCCATCTGATGACCTGATGTTTTCAAGGTTGAACTTTGAAGTGAACAGTGTATTCTGAATTCTTGTCCATGCAGCAGGATTATTGGAATTGGTATAATCTCCATACAACGCAAAACCCATAATGCCCATTGCGTCGGTTCGGTTGCTTGATGAATAGCTAAGATCACCCAGTCCGAAAAGCGAGTAAATTGAACCTCCGTTTTTATCCACCTGCGAAAAAACGTTCCCGGAAAATAAAAACAATACTGCGATCAGAAATCCTGTGATTAACTTTGGGTTTGAAATATTTATCATTTTAGAATTTTTCTTTTTCATGGTGTGACCCTCGGCGTATATTTAATTATAACCCTGGGTCTTGTCTGCGGATCGGCGGCAGATTCTTTATAGAAAACGTATTTATCAAGGTTAATTGTCTGGTTGCCAGCAAAAAGCAGCAGTCCGTAGTTTGAAGCTCCGGAAAGCCACCGTGCAAATGGCGAAGGCGCGCCCGCGGCCACAAGCCTCATCATGTACTTTCCGCCTCCTGCAGGTTCACCGGTGAAAGCGAAGAGGTCTGTTTTTAAACCGGCTGAATCATTGATGAATTGACCTAATACTCTGTAATTCGTCTGACTTGAAAAAATTGAATTTGCTGAATCAAGGGTCAAAAACAACTGTACATCGTTAATTGTGGCCGTTGAAGGAATACGGCTCATATCAAATATCATTTGCTGTACATAACTTACACCTGCCTGCAGTGTGAAAGTTTCAGTGGATGAATTTATAGAGGCGGTCGATAGCGAAATGTTATCAGATGTCGAAGTACTGAAAGTATCTGTCTCGTTATATTTTGTATATATTATAACCAGTTTCGGCTCTACTGATACATCTTCGTTTGTGGAAAAAAAACCTTTTATGCATGTTGATGAGCCGTTTGGTGAAAGAACAATTCCGTTGTTTTCCGCAGTGCTTGGGTCAGCTGCATGGTCCATCCAGTCTTCAACCATTGCAGGGGTCAGGGTTATTTCAACTTCCTGCGAGTCCGCCGTAGGAGTGCCGGTATAGCTGCCCTGAGATACGGTGCCGAATGTATTTGCATTCACAGAATCATTGGTTATGGTTGAAAAATTAAGTGAATCATTTATTTTGTATACATCAAAAGATATCTGTCCCAGCGAGTCACTTGATGATGAGGGGAAATAATAATTCTTGTACTTCAAATACATCTTAGCCGAAACAACTGTCGCGCTGTCGCGCTCGGTGCCAAAGTCACCGAATTTCAACAATGCTTTGGATTCATAACTGCCATTTTTGCCCACCATCAGGTTCTTTGAACCGGACGTGTTTACATAAAACAAAGAATTGTTTGAAACTATAGGCATAGTATCAATGTATGAATCAAATATTCTTACTCCGGTGGTTTCACCGGGCGGAATAAAATTGAGCCCAAGAGAAGAAGGATCATCTGCACATCCAATAGTATATAACGAAAGGGATACTATGGTTAAAAGGCTGTAGAGAGCTGCTGTTAATTTTTTGCTTGTCATCTAAATTCTGTAATTTCGGATAATTTTGGACTAAGATATGTTCATCAACAATCTTATTATTGCGTGTTTTCGCCTGTTTTTGCTATAAATTTTACGGCATCAAACAAATTTGATGCAATAAAGTCAATTTTTACTTTTTCATCAAGACATTTCCTGTGTGCTGTTTTTCCGTATCCGGTTTCAACTAAAATATTGTGTAAACCAGCATTTACGCCGGTCTGCATGTCTGAAAACGAGTCACCGATCATATAAGAGCCCGAAAGCTCTATATTATGTTCTTTTTGCGCACTCAGTATCATTCCTGTATTAGGTTTGCGTGATTCATGCTCGATCGAATACTTTTCAACTATGCCATCTTTGTGATACGGGGAATAGTATAGGGCATCTATTACTGCATCCGGGTTTGCTTCCAGAAGAAGTGTGTACATTCTTTGATTGATGCGGTTGAGCTCCTCAACAGTAAGCCAGCCGCGGGCTATCGCTGATTGGTTGGTTATGACGATGATCTTATATCCTGATTTCCTGGCCAATGCAATAGCATCAGCAGAGCCTTCTATTAGCTCTACTTCTTCAACAGTAAGCAGGTATCCTAAAGTTTCCGGGGTATTGCCCTCCACTTCTTTTACGATTGTACCGTCACGGTCTATAAAAAGTGCCTTGTTCAATCCTGTTTTCAGGTTAATACTTATGTTTTAAATAAAACAGGACAGGCATAACTGTCTGTCCCATAAAAAAATTAAATTTATTTACCCAATCCTGCTTATCAGCCTTTTTTCATTATTGAGCGGTAAAGATCAACATACTTCTTCGCGGAAATTTCCCAGGAATAATCACATGCCATCGCGATCCTTATCAGCTTTATCCACTCTTCGCGGTTGGTAAACAGTTTCAATGCGCGTTTTATTGTTTTCATCAGCTCTGCGGCATCATATTTTTCAAATACAAAGCCGTTACCTTTGCCGTTTTTGTATTCTGTGATAGTATCCGCCAAACCACCGGTTGCCCTTACTATAGGGATAGTACCGTACTTTAAACTGTACATCTGGTTTAAGCCGCATGGCTCATATTTTGAGGGCATAAGGAACATATCGCTGCCGGCCTCGATTAAATGAGCAAGCTCTTCAGAAAAACCGAAGTGAACACCGACTTTTTTAGGATATTTTTTCTTCACGCCTTCAAAGAATTTCTGGAATGCCTTATCGCCGGAACCTAGAAGCACAAACTGTACTTCTTCCTTCATAAGTTCAGGCATTGCCTTCTGTATGATATCAAAACCTTTTTGATCTGAAAGACGTGAGATGATACCAATAATCGGGGTCTCTGCATTGTATTCCAGGTCAAAGTGTTTGCAAAGCGCTTTTTTATCTTCGCGTTTTAAGGGAAGCTCTTTTGATGTGTATCGAAACGGAATGATGCTGTCACGTTCGGGATTCCATACAGTATAATCAACACCGTTGAGTATTCCGTAAAGATCTTTTTTTCTTTTCTTCAGTAAGCCTTCAAAACCCATACCATACTCATGTGTGGTGGCAATTTCCTTCGCGTAATTTTCGCTAACCGTCGTGATTGCATCACTGTAAACCAAACCGGTTTTAAGCATGCTGAACTTATCGTAATACTCAACGCCTTCTTCATTATAAATATTCTCAGGCAGTCCGCTCTTTAAGAATGATGAATGCGGGAATAATCCCTGGAAGGCGATATTATGTATTGTGAATATGCTTTTTACATTCTGAAGCAGGGGATCTTTTGCATAAATTGTTTTAATATAAGCGGGAATTAAACCTGTCTGCCAGTCATTACAATGGATCACATCCGGCTGCCAGCCAAGTAAACCCAGAACCTGAACAACAGCGCGGTTAAAGAATATAAATCGCTCGTCATTATCGGGGTAATCTTTGCCGGTCTTTTCATCCACATAAGGACTTGTTTTGCCGAAATACTCTTCATTTTCAATCAAAAAAACCTGAACTTTACCCTTTGGTGAAACTATGAAGGAAGACTTGATATTGCAGATGGCTATCTTATCGCCAATCGGCACTTCAATGTTGGTAAGGCGCTTTATTTCATAGATCCTCAGCCTTCTTTCATCAAGAGAGCCGTATTTCGGGGTAATTATCCTCACGGCATGACCTGCCGCGTTGAGTTCCTGTGGCAAGGAGTTTGATACATCTGCTAAGCCGCCAGTTTTGCTGTAGGGCATAACTTCGCTGGTGCAATATAGAATGTTTAAGCCTTTAGCCATTCGGTTGGTTTTAATTTGTTGTAATTTACAAAATTACTGAAATTTGATTTTTATTGCAATGAAATAAGCAGGGTATAGGGGGTAAAGCACTGTAATTACCTTTACATATAACGTATTTAACCTAACCGGAAACATTAATTTAAGGGATTAATTTCTATTTTTTATTGTTGTATATTTAAATAACTTATGGAAGAATTTAAACAAAATTACAGTAATATTATGAAGAGGTATTATTCGCTTTTTATCGTCATTTCTTTCTTGTCCCTATCGTTTCTATCATTTAAGTCAACTGAAAATAAGATCGGGAATATGCTTACCAAAGCAATGGATAACCCGGCAAATGAAAATTTTGTTGTTTGGGTATATTTTAAAGATAAAGGTCCAAACGCAATGGCCAAACTTAATAACCCGCTTTCAATCGTTTCACAACGTTCGCTGGATAGAAGATCAAAAGTTAAACCTGCCGGAGAACTTCTTGATTACACAGATATTCCTTTGTACAGCGGGTATGTAAATTCTGTGGCTGCCGGCGTAATGAAGGTTAGGCACCAGATAAAATGGCTTAACTGTATGAGCGTTGAAGTTAACCGCTCTCAGATAAATGCTATTTCAAATTTGGATCATGTTAAGGGAATTGAGCTTGTTGAGAAATTCAGGAGGATACCCGAAAATCCAGAGATATCCTCAGATGTAAGTCCTGTGTTTATAAACCCGAATGATGACCCGCTTGCCGATACCTTAACTTATGGTACGGGCAACGCTGTTACCCAGATAACACAGATAAAAGTGAACCTTGTGCATAACCAGGGAATTAAAGGACAGGGAATTATGATTGCAAGCTTTGATGCCGGATTTTCGAACCTGACACACGAAGCTTTCACTACATACCCGATGAAGATACAGACAACTTACGATTTCCAGAATCATACACCTGTGCTTACCGGACACTCACACGGGACAGCAACACTCTGCCTTACCGGCGGATATAAACCCGGCAAAATGGTGGGGCCCGCATACGGCTCAACTTTTATATTAGGCAGAACAGAAGTTGACCCCAATGAAGTTACCGCTGAAATGGATAACTGGATAGCAGCCGCACACTGGGCAGATAGTCTTGGCGCTGATATAATTACAAGTTCGCTTGGTTACCTGGAGTTTGACCCCGGTTATACAAGCTATACCTGGCAGGATATGAACGGCAATACAATGCCTATTACAATTGCAGCAGATCTTGCGGTGAACAAAGGAATAATTGTAAGTAACTCAGCAGGCAACAACGGCTCAAGCACGCATAACACGCTTGGCGGACCCGCTGATGGTGATAGTGTACTCACAGTCGGAGCAGTTACATCAACAGGCACAAGGTCTTCATTCAGCTCTATAGGACCCACAACCGATGTTCCTCCCAGAATTAAGCCTGATGTTATGGCAATGGGAAGCAATAATTATTACGCATCAACAACAGCGAATAACTATTCCACAGGCAGCGGAACCTCGTTCTCATGTCCGCTCACTTCAGGGGTTTGCGCACTGGTACTTTCAGCCAACAGGAATTTAACTCCGCTGCAGGTAATGGGAATTTTGAAAAAATTCGCAAGCAATTCAAGCTCACCAAACAACAATATTGGCTGGGGAATAATAGACGCTTCACTTTCGGTTGATTCAGCACGCAAGCTTGATAACTGGACTCCTGTTATTCTGCATACACAGCCGTTTACTATGACCAGTTTAACAACAGCAATTACAATGAAGGCTAAGATAACTGATAACGGAATAATAAGGAACTGGACAAATGAAGCGCCGCTGCTTTATTACCGCAAGAGCACGAACGGCGGAACAACATGGTCAGCGTTCAGTTCAGTGAATTATACAGCAGTTAACCTGGATACATTTTCATTTGTAATTCCTGCCAGTGGTATTGGTACAATGGTACAATATTACTTTGCGGCACAGGATATAGCCCTTCCAACACCCAAAATGGTAACACTGCCGGATGGCGGCTCCGGTGTTACACCGCCGGGCTCTACAGCTCCGCCAACAAGATTCCAGTACATTGTTGCAATGGTTGGCATTGAGCCTGTTTCAAACGAAATACCTAATGTATTTAAACTGCATACAAACTATCCAAATCCGTTTAACCCGGTGACAAAAATAAAATTTGATATTGCAAAGAATACAAATGCAAAGTTACTTGTGTATGATGTTTTAGGCAGGGTAGTAGAGACTCTGGTTAACGGCGACCTGAAAGCCGGCAGGTATGAAGTTGATTTTGACGGCTATGCGCTTTCATCAGGTGTGTATTTCTATAAACTTGTAACCAATGATTTTACAGATACCAAAAAGATGCTGATGATAAAATAGCGGTAGCTATTTTAACAGAAGTCCCGGTTTACCCCATGGGGGTTTCAGTGGGATAGATAATTCAAACCCCGTTCCATTATGAATGGGGTTTTTTATTATTCCTTTATTTTTCCTGTTTAAGTTATATTTGTATAATCATACTTATTACCATGAGCCTACTAATAGAAAACGCATCGCAGGTTGTAACCTGCCACACAAGGGGCAGAAAATTCAAGGCAGGGAAGTACCAGTCAGAAATTGGTATGCTCAGAAACTCAAGCGTTTACTCAGAAGGCGGAAGGATAAGATGGATAGGTAAAAAACTTCCCTCAGGCCTGAAGAAGAAAAAAATGCAGGTAATTGATGCGCGCGGTAAATGCGTTCTGCCCGGGCTCATCGATTCACACACACACCTTGTATTTGCAGGCAGCCGCGCTAATGAGTTTTCAATGCGCATAAAGGGCAGTACATATGAGCAGATAGCCAAAGCCGGGGGCGGAATTATAAGCACTGTTAAGGCTACACGCAAAGCTTCAAAGGAAGACCTTGCAGAGCTGGCTTTAAAACGAATAATATCATCAGTGAGCTATGGGGTTACTACAATTGAAGCTAAATCAGGTTACGGCTTAAGCACGGCAAGCGAGCTTAAAATGCTTGAAGTAATTAATGAGCTTAACCGCGAATTGCCGATTGATATTTACGCTACTTTTCTGGGAGCGCATGCTTACCCAAAAGATAAAACCAGATCAGAATACCTGGAGGAGATTCTTTATGAAATGATTCCGCAAATTGCAAAGCGTGACCTTGCAACTTTTGTTGATGTGTTTTGCGAAAAGAATTATTTTTCTGTAAGCGATACAAAAAAAATATTTATGCAGGGTATCAAATTCGGTATGGTACCTAAACTTCATACAAACCAGTTTTATTCCATTGGGGGAATTGAAGCAGCCATAGGCTGCGGAGCGATATCTGTCGATCATCTTGAAGTAATGAAACCGGCTGATATTAATGCGCTTGTGAATTCCGGTACAATAGCCGTCGTGTTCCCGTCTGTATCTTATTTTCTGGATATTCCCTATGCGCCCGCTCGTAAAATGATAGACAGCAAAATTCCCGTTGCAATTGCAACTGATTTTAATCCCGGCAGCGCTATGAGTGAAAATATCCAGCTTTCAATGAGCATGGCGATTCATTTACTGAAAATGAATGTTGAAGAAGTAATTAACGCTGTAACTATAAATGCCGCTGCGGCGCTTGGTATATCACACAACACCGGCAGCCTTGAAACAGGTAAGCAGGCTGATATGGTTATTTTTGATACTCCCAATTATAATGACCTGCTGTATCACTTCGGGGTAAACCAGGCAGAAATCGTGATAAAAAACGGCCAGGTAATATTTTGATTTACCTCTATAGCACTTAAATTTCAAGCATATTTAAACCATTCTAAATCCTTATTTTTCTGCAATAAAAGCCATTTTTTGGTGTTTTTAACTTCTATTTCCAGTTTATACAAACCATCGGCTTTAAATTTATGGGCAAAATCGCTTTTGCCCGCTTGAGTTGGAATTATATCTTTGTTCATAAGTAATTAACTAACTAACAACCAACTAACTACAATGAACAAATTATTAAAGATCGTATTAATAGCAAATTTGCTTATACTTTTAATTGCGGCAATTGGCTGCAGTGAAGATGGCAGTATCATAACAAACAATCCGAACAATGGCGGAAGCACTACAACTACAATTACAGGTATTGTTGTAAATGAAAACAACGAGCCGATTCAGGGAGTAACCGTAACAGCGCATGGACAAGTAAAAACATCCGGCGCAAACGGTGAATTTATGTTCACTGATATTACTGTTCCGCAGAACAGATTATTTGTTAAAGCCGAAAAATCAGGATTTTTTACTGCAACCCGCGGAGATCAGCCTAAAGCAGGAGCGACAGTCGTAAAAATTACAATGCTGCCAAAATCTGTTACACACACAATTAATTCAACAGCCGGAGGTACCGCGAATCTTAACAACGGTTCAATGGTTGAAATTCAGCCCGGCTCTGTGGTAAAAAGTGATGGCACAACTTATAATGGTCCGGTAAATATGTCAGTGGTATATATGGATCCCACCGATGTAAAATTTTCCGAAACGGTTTCAGGCGGAGATATGATGGCAAGAAGAAGTGACTCAACAGATGCAGTATTATATTCATATGGCATTATGAAAGTTGAAATGGAATCACCCTCTGGTGAAAGACTGAACGTAACCGGCGGCAAACCTTCAACTATCACAACAACAATTCCCGCTTCGCTTGTATCACAGGCACCGGCAACAATTCCATTGTGGTACTTTGATGAGAACACCGGACTTTGGCGTGAAGAAGGCGTTGCTACCAAACAGGGTAATAAATATGTTGGTACTGTAAATCACTTTACTGACTGGAACAACGATTATCCGGGATACTTAACAAGAGTTGAAGGCAAAGTAATTGACTGCCAGGGACAGCCTATGCCGGGCATAGTTGTAAAAGTAGGGCAGACAATCGCTGTAACAAACGAATTTGGGGATTACGTAAGAACAGTACCCACCGGGGTTGAATTTACAATTTCAGTTGAACCAACACAGAATTTCGGAATGTCAGGTACACCAATAAATATTCCCGCATTAACACAGAACCAGGTTTACCAGGTACCGCTTTGCCAGCTTGCATGTTTCCCTGTTATCAGCGGAACTTTCAAAGACTGTAACAATAACAATATTTACGGAACACTTTCAGTATTCTGGGATAATCAGAACCAGGGAATAATGCCTACCCAAACCGGTGCATTCAGAGTATACGTTGCCCCAAACAAGCAGGCAAGATTAAAGTTCACATCATACAGCGGCCAGATCATTGATACGGTTGTACAGACACCTTCAACACCAGTAACGCTTAATTTAGGCGACCTGCGTTCTTGCGGCGGCCAGACAAGCTGCGAAAACAGCTTTGTAATAACCGGGGCTGGATACAATAATAAATTCGTCAGTCTGCAAACCTCAGTATCACTTGGAATATATTTTACCAAAGATGATGTAACAGGAATAACAGTTGCTGCAATGGATACAACATCATTCTCACTGGTATTCCCGGGTAAAACAACAGGTTCTTTTGCATGGCAGTCAGGCTCACTTGTGTACAAAAGCTTAACTACGGCCGCTGCAAAAACTGTAAATATCAATGTATCGGAATACGGCGCGGTGGGTGAGCATATCAGGGGTACTTTCGAAGGTACATTCCAGTCAGGCTCGGGTCCCGTAACAATTACAGAAGGAAAGTTCTGTGTCACAAGGCAGCCTGACCACGAAGAATAAAAATTAGTTTCAAATATGTTAATTGAATAAGCTTCAAATTTATGTTCCACTGTTTAAGATTCCCGCTGACTAAGGCGGGAATTTTTATTTAAAAAAATTATTTTTAATATTGAGCTCCCGTAAACAAATTAATAAAAATTGAATAAAAAAGTTATATTATACATAGCATGTTCACTTGATGGATTTATTGCCAGGAAGAACCACGATATATCGTGGTTGTTCATGGATCAGTCTTATGGCTTTGAGGAATTTGAAAAATCCTTCGGCGCAGCTGTTATGGGAAGGAAGACTTATGATTTTTCGCGGCAGTTCAGCGACCCGCCTTTTAAGGGCAAAAAGAATTTTGTGCTTACCACACAACGGGAACTATATCAGGCATCAACAAATGAGCTTATCTTCTGCGGATATGATGATGTGATAAATTATATCAAAGAAAACAATGATGACAGCGGTGTATTTCTCGTTGGGGGAGTCAAACTCATAGCGGATTTTATAAACGATAACCTGCTTGATGAGATCGTTGTGGCTTTTCATCCCATTATTTTGGGTGAAGGTATCCCGCTTTTTCACGGGATAAATAAAGAAGTAATGCTGGTATATAAGGGAACAGAAGATTTTAATACCGGTCTTGTAAAGCTTAAATATGCCGTTAAAAAGCAGTAAATTACTCTGCAAATGTGAAAATCCCTTACATTTAAACATTCAATAATAAATGCTAACTTTGTATGAATCAGCGTAATTAATACACTGCAAAATATTATACATGGTGAGAAGATACCCAAAATCGCTTTCAAGCGGCACAAATAACACAGTTATAGCTGTTACCGAAACAGAAGCAGGAAAGCTTTTTTCCGGTGATACACGGAGTGATATTGGCTCTGAAGCTGAAAAAATGAAGTACGCTAATAAGGTTAACGGACTTGTTGTGAAGTTCATAAGGATTGATATTGACGGCGAAACAGGTAATGAAATGCTCGTGATGGAAAGATTATTTCCTATGGATTTTCGCGCATTTGAGACAGGTAAACGTGAACTTTGGTTCGATGTGTTTGAAGATGAGATAAAAGAACTTCATTCTGCCGGATTTGTGCACAGGGATATTAAAAGACCTGAAGAGCTTGAGGGTTTGCTATATGATAATGTACTGCTGACGGATTCCGGTTTAAGGCTGATAGATGTTGGTATATCAGCTCTAAGGGATTCTGTTGGTGAAAAGCTTTTCAAGAAATACGTTGATGAAGAATTAAAGGAAATTGAAGATTTTAAGAAATATTTTCTAAACAGATAGTTTAAGTATATTTATAATATTATATGAGAAAAATAGTTGAATGTGTTCCTAATATTTCCGAAGGAAGAGATGAAAGAATAATTAACGCCTGTGCTGATGCAGTCCGTGCAGTAGAAGGTGTAACCTTGCTTGATGTTGACCCGGGCAAATCTACCAACCGCACAGTATTTACATTTGTCGGTGATCCTGATTCTGTAGTGGAAGCCGCATTCCAATTCACAAAAACTGCTTATGAACTAATTGATATGACAAAGCACTCAGGTGCGCACCCAAGAATGGGTGCAGTTGATGTTTGCCCCTTTGTACCTGTTGCGGGAGTGACCACTGAAGATTGTGTGGAGTGCTCCAAAAAATTCGGTAAACGGGTTGGCGAGGAGCTTGGCTTACCGGTTTATTTATACGAAGAAGCATCAACAAACCCCGCTCGCAAAGCATTAAAGCAAATCAGGCAGGGCGAGTATGAAGGAATAAAGGACAGGCTAACTAAACCTGAATGGAAACCGGATTTCGGACCGCAGGAATTTAACCCGCGCTTCGGCGCTATGGTTACAGGCGCAAGATTTTTCCTGATAGCGTATAATGTGAATATACTTGGTACCAAGGAGCAGGCTCACCGCATCGCGCTGAATATACGCGAGCAGGGCAGGGGACCCAATGAGCCGGGCAGGCTGAAAGCAATTAAAGCTATTGGCTGGTATGTTGATGAATACAACATGGCGCAGGTATCAATTAATCTGGATAACTATACCATTACCCCTCCGCATATTGTGTTTGAAGAATGCGTTAAGGACGCGAAGGAACTGAACCTGGCTGCAGCAGGCAGTGAGCTGGTTGGACTTATCCCGCTTGAAGCAATGCTTATGGCTGCTGAGTATTACATAAAGAAAGAAAACCTTTTTATTGTTGATGAAAAGCAAAAGATAAGGCTTGTTGTTGAAAGGCTTGGTTTGAATTCAGTATCACCGTTTAACCCTGAAAAGAGAATTATTGAATATATGATAGCCGAAGGCGGCAGCGAACCGCTTGCATCAATGTCCGTTAGGAGTTTTGTTGAGCTTGTTGGCGCGCGTACATCCGCTCCCGGCGGCGGAAGTGTTTCCGCTCTCATCGCTTCAATGGGCGCTGGGTTGGGAGCAATGATGGGATGGATGAGCTACGGCACCAAAAAATTCGAGCATCTTGATGCTGATATGAGAAGGCTTATTGCGCCTTTGCATGAAAATATGAAAAAGCTTATCCCAATGATCGACGCTGATACGAATGCGTTCACTGATTACATGACTGCAATGAAACTGCCCAAAGATACCGATGAGCAGAAAAAGCTGCGCTCCGGACTTATGCAGGAAGGACTCAAGAAAGCTATCAACGTTCCCCTTGGTGTAATGAAAACCGCAGATGATTGCTGGCCGTATATGATAGAGCTTGCCAAAATTGGTAATGCCAGCTCGGCAAGTGATCTTGCCGTGGGAGCTAAATCACTTGAAACCGGAATTTGGGGCGCATTGAAAAATGTTGAAATTAATATGGGACAGATAAGCGATGAGAAATATAAAAAAGATGTTATGAAAGAAGCAGGGGAGATTATGAAACGCGCTGAGAAGAATCTTGCTGAAGTTGAAAAAATACTAATTAGCAGGAATTAAAATTTCATTGAAGGCTGCAGAATATCCGCATGTAAAGATTTGCTGTATTAGCAGTATTGAAGAAGCAAATCTTGCTATTAAGTATGGCGCAGGCGCTATTGGACTTGTTGGTAAAATGCCCAGTGGCCCGGGTGTAATTAGTGACGAACTTATCGCAGAAATTGCAGCAGGAGTACCACGAAACATTGATACATTTCTTTTAACAAGTGAAACCACTGCGGAAGAAATAATCGGTCATCACAGGAAAGTGAATACATCAACAATTCAAATTGTTGATAGAATTGATACCGCTGTTTATATAACCCTGCGAAAAGAACTTCCGGGAATTAAGCTTGTTCAGGTTATCCATGTCTCGGATGAAGACTCGGTAACTGAGGCGGCACATTACGCTCAATACGCTGATGCTTTGCTTCTCGATTCCGGTAACCCCGGCCTTGCTGTAAAGCAGCTTGGCGGCACAGGCAGAACCCATAACTGGGAGCTGAGTCTGAAGATACGTGAGATCGTTAATATACCTATATACCTTGCCGGTGGTATAAATCCTGCAAATGTAAAAGAAGCTTTTAACTTCGTCAAACCTTTCGGCATTGATCTTTGCAGCGGCGTGAGAACAGCGGGTAAACTGGATGAGGCCAAACTGAAAGAGTTTTTTGAGGAAGTAAGAGCATTTATGTAGTTTCCTTTCCCAAAACCCCTGTCACCCAAACTCCGGTTTGGGTGACCAATACTTGAATAATATATTGGGTGTCTAATTCTTCTATTGTTAATAAATATCCAGTGTACAATATTAAATCAACAGGGCGTCAACTTCTGCTTCCCGATCCGCCATGCGTACCAGTTTGAGAAGCTAATTCACTTTGTTACATGAGAAGCATATACAAAATACTAAATCAGGAAGGGCTATACTTCGTAACTTCGACGATAATTGAATGGCTTCCAGTTTTCAAAAATGAATTTTATTATAATATTCTTCTCGAAGCGATAAAATATTCACAAATTAAGAAGAATTTAAAACTATATGCATACGTTTTGCTTGATAACCATTTTCATCTCATAGTCACCGGAGATAACTTGACAAATGTTTTTAAATCAATTAAAGGCTTTACAGCTAAAGAAATCATAAAACAATTGAAGTCTGATCAGAATGAAGAATTTTTGGAACTTTTCAGGATAAACAAACTAAAGCATAAAGTGAAAAGTGAGTTTCAAGTGTGGCAGGAGAGTTTTCATCCGCAGGAAATTTTAACTGAAAATATTTTTCAGCAAAAAATTGATTATATTCATATGAATCCTGTCAGAAGAGGACTTGTTAAAGAACCCAAAGAGTGGAAATATAGTTCGGCAGAATATTTTGCAGCCGGAATTGAAGGAGTGCTGCATTTAAATGGATTGGATTGAGAATGTTTAATACTGCCGTTTATGCTTTCCCAAACTGGAGTTTGGGAAAGAGGGGAATGTGAGGCTGGAGTTTTCTTAAAGACTTCGGTATAAGAAAGAGTGTATAATGTAAGTGTTTAAACTCTGTCACCCAATCCGCCATGGCGGATCAGTTTGGGCGGCTTAAAATTTATTGTCATATTAAAAAGATAATTACTATACTAGCTTTGCTTTT
The DNA here is from genome assembly GCA_041859235.1 of Ignavibacteria bacterium. Classification (GTDB taxonomy): domain Bacteria; phylum Bacteroidota; class Ignavibacteria; order Tepidaquicellales; family OLB5; genus OLB5. The sequence continues at coordinate 39,490 of JBHEKV010000165.1, forward strand.
GGCTGTGCTTATTGCAGCAGGCTCAGTGTATTACTTCTGTGTCTTACCGTCCAAAACAAATATAGTCAGATCAACGCTTCCGCCGGGTTCTGTATCCGACTCGATCGTAGTATTCAAATCAGAAAGAAAATTATCTCTGTATTGCAGGAACAAGCTCCTGAAAACCTACAGTATATCACTGGGCGATAGCCCAATAGGGCATAAGGAAAAAGAAGGTGATGAAAAAACTCCCGAAGGACTTTACAGCATAAGTGGCCGGAATCCCAACAGTAAGTATCATTTATCACTAAGGATATCTTATCCGAATGAACAGGACAAACTGAATGCTGAGAGGAATGGTTACGCACCCGGAGGTGATATTATGATACACGGTCTGCCAAATGTAACCGGTTTTCTGGAGGATTATTATGTTAATAACGACTGGACCGACGGATGCATAGCCGTTACAAATGAAGAGATAGAAGAAATTTGGGGCGCAGTTGAAGACGGTGTACCCATTTTTATTAATAAATGAATCCGGGTTCAATCATTTTTTCCGCGGTGATAAACCTTTTGGGTGAAAATACAAAAGTCTCATCGTTATTTCCTTGTATACAATATTTGCCAGTTTTGCGTCCATGTGCCGCCATTATCGGCTGATGATTCCCAGTTCCACGTAAATGAATCCTTCGTAATATCGGTAAATACCATCCGTTGAATTATCTGCTTACCTTCTTTGTTTGTAACGCTTCGCTGCAATACCATATTGCTTCCGTCCTTGCCACCGGTGAAATCCATGTAAGCCCCGCCATTATCGACCCAGGTCTGCTGCCATATCTTCTTTTTCGGATTATACATCGAAAGGCTTCTGCCTATGAATGTTTTGTCTTCAGTTGAAAAGTTTTCTTCTATTACACAGTCGTTCAGTGTTTTGGTAATAATATTTTCGCCGTATTGCTCTTTATTTTCTGAATCAACCCACTTTGCCTGCCATCTGCCCACCCAAAAATCAAACTGCGATGCTTCGGGCTCGCTGCAGGGTTTGTCATTTGTCTGCGCATGTGTAACGGCAATTGATAGTGTTACTGCAAGTATGATCATTACCGCCAAAGCTGCTTTATAAATTAATTCCATTGTATTATTATATTAAATGAGCGCCTGTTAATAAATCAAGCCTGGCTAAATATTAGCTTTACCTGACCGCCCTCGTTGCATAACAGGCGCGCATATTTTTTTATTTTATTACTATTAATTTTTTTGTGTCATTAAAACTGCCTGCACGCAGAGTATAGAAATATACGCCGCTTGTGATATCAGACGCATTAAAATCAGTTTCATATTCACCGGCGTTAAGCTCGTTGTTCACTAACTCAGATACCAGCCTCCCGGTAACATCGTAAACCGATAGATTTACACCGGAAAATTTCGGAATTGAAAACCTGATCTTAGTTACAGGATTGAACGGATTGGGATAATTCTGTTCAAGCCTGTATATGTTTGGTATTTGTGAGCCAATTTGACTGATCCCAATAACTATTTCGCTTAATCCCTGTCCTTCAATTAGTTTGTAGAATCTATTGGGAGTGATATTGGTGAATACCTGAGTTAACCCGCCGCCCCATTTGACGATCATTGAATCAATTACTGAAGCATTGTGAAGACCAAAATGAACATTCAGCGAATTCATTGCATTAAAGCTGTTCTGCGCGTTAATTTCGCGGGTCTGCCATTTGGGAACACCGTTAATAACGGCTTTCAATTTGATTATTGTGCCTAAAGCCGATTTATTTGTCATACCTGCTGCAGGTCCTGAACCAATGCAATGGATGTTTATCCATTTATTATTATTGTTCGTTTCATTTCTAAACAAGCCTTTAGTTGAATTGCTGCCGGCCATGTATATATCCAAATCGCCGTCACTATCATAATCACCAAATGTTGTGCCGTATGTCTGACCGCTTGCAACAATGGCAAGTGTATCTATCCTTGTAAAAAATCCCATGCCGTTGTTTGAATAATACCTGCTGGCTCCGGCATCATTTGTAATAAAACAGTCCAGATCACCGTCATTATCAAAATCACCCCAGTTATTGCCAAGCCACGCACCCGGATCACTTACTATGGTGCCGACTTCTGCTGCTGTCATTTTAACATAATAATGCGGACCGTCACACCTGTATAATCTGTTTTTTATGTTTGTTGAGTAATTGGTGAGGAAACCGTCAAGATCACCGTCATTATCAATATCGATCCAGTTCCAGTTCTGACCGTCAACTATATCAGTGGCGATAATTCCGGTATCTATTCTGTTCAGGAAGTAAGGAACATTTTGTTCTTTAAGCAGATTACGGTAGAGATAGTCCCTTCCGCCAATATTGTTTGCGGGTCCTGTGCCGATAAACAGGTCAGCATCTCCATCCTGATCATAATCAGAAAACATTGGTATTGTGAACGCGTCAAGTGAATCTGTAGTTTGTGTTGAATCGATACGGGTAAACGTTCCGTTACCGTTATTATAAAACAGCCTGTTTTCATGCAGCACACCGTTAAAGTTATAAGCAGCTGCCAGGAATAAGTCTGCATATGTATCGTTGTTAATATCACCCCAAACGCAGCCCCAGCCGGTATTTGCTGTTGAATCAGCGATAGAGCCCGAAAGTATCTTTGTAAAAACAAAGTTTCCGTCATTCCTGTATAAGTGTGAAGTTGGATTTGCCTGAATTGTGGTAATTACAAATAAATCCGGGTCACCGTCGTTATCATAATCAGCCCAAGAGCTGCCTAAAACGGGCCCCTGCAGGGGAATAGAACCCGAGACTTTTATGAAATTACCGTTACCAAGATTTCTGAATATATCCTTACGGGAAATGTACAGGTCAATCAGTTCATCGTTATCAACATCAATCCAGCTTGCGCCAATGTAAGTGCCGGCAAGCGGCTCATTCACCACGGGATTAGATGCTTCAGTTACTTTTACAAAAAACTGTGATAAAAGTGAATCAGTCCAAATGAAATTTGAAAGTATAACAAGTGAAAGGCAGAAAGATCTAATAAAATACCGCAAATATAACCTCCTTATAAATTTTTACAAATATAAGAAGAGGGCAGTTCTTACATTATTTGAAAATTGACTTTTTTTTCATCAGGCTCCGGTAATTTTCGGGGGATGTTTTATAGGTATTTTTGAACAAATAACTGAAGGAACTGAGAGATTCATAACCGCAGTTCATGCATATTTCAGTTACTGTTGAATTTGTGGATTCCAGCATCATTCTGGCTTTTTCAAGTCTGACACTTTTTAAATATTGATAGGGTGAAACGCCTGTATAAGATTTGAATTTTCTGAGGAAATGATGCGGGCAAAGTGATGATACCTTAGAAAGCGTATCCAGATCAATTGCTTCATGGTAATTAGATTCGATGTAATCTTTAGCTTTATTCAGCCTGTTATACAGCTCAACCCGTGTTGATCGTTTCACGGATCTTAGTTCATCAGCTATTTTAGATTCCTTTAATTGAGTGCGGAAAGTATGCTCCAGTATTCCATGAAGAATTTCTGTAAGTTGACCGGAATTGTAATTGCGGCTGTTTAAAGTTGAGCGAATACTGCTTACATATGTTCCTAAAACTTTGTCGGTGTGATACAATTTCTGAAAAAAGTTAACCGGGTGTTTATCCCTTACTTCCGGGAAATCCAGCAGGTATTCATCAGTATTGAACGATGAGTAAAACACATCTTCAACAAATTTTGCAGTGAAGTTAAGAGTAAGTGATTCAACCGGTTTGTGGGAATTGATAAGACTCTGATAAATGGAATCCCTGTTGAGTATAAGAAACATACTGTCTTCAACTGCGTATTTCATGTTGCCAAGTATGTACTGCTCGCAGCCGCCGAATGCGAATTTTAGCGAAAGCGTCGTCCAGTGTTCAGGGTAATAAAGGTACGAAAATTTCCCGTTCAAAATAATATTCTGCTCAACAAACTGGCGGTTCCACCTCCTGTAGTTATAGCTGAAATCGTCCATATCCGGAAATTTTGTTATTACCTTAACACTCATCTTGTATAAATAATACCCGCTTAATTGAGCTAAATTTAGAGAAAATTATGGATAAAAGAAACCAATAAAGGCAAAATTATTAATTTTGATAATGAAGATCTTTTAACACTAAGGCACAAAGTACACTAAGTATCTGTGAAATTGTGCAAGAACATCCTGGCTATTAAGGATAAATTTTGAATATTAAGAAACTTTTTTAATTTGTTTGGTGACTGAAATCCCCAAAAGTGCTGATTTTTAAGCCCCGCCTTAAAGAGCGGGGCTATTAAACTTAATTTTGATTAGAAATGAAAATCTATCCATTCACACATACTAGTTCAATTTATATAAAAGGTCTGGATACCTGCTTTCGCAGGTATGACAAGCTACTTCAAATACTTCTCAAACCATCCGGTTATACGCTTATACTGATCCAGCCAGCTAGACTGCCTGTAAAAGCCGTGATTTTCCTTCGGATAGATCATCACCTCAAAATCCTTTTTGTTATCAATTAGCTTTTGTGTTAGCTGAACCATATCCTGAAAAAATACATTGTCATCCAGCATACCATGCGTCATAAGTAAATGACCCTGTAGATTTTCAGCGAAAGTGTAGGGCGATGATTGTTCATAATACTCTGCAACATCCTCTGTTTCAAGGTCGCCCAACCTGGCAAGCGTGTACCAGTAATTGCTGTAGTAGTAATTTTTCCAGTTTGATACTGCGCGCAGTGATACTCCCGCTTTAAAAAGCTCAGGGTGTTTAAACATTGCCATAAGTGTTGTAAATCCGCCATAGCTGCCGCCGTAAATTCCGACCTTATCTTTATTGATATAGCCTTTGGCATCAAGGAAATTTATCCCGCTGATGTAATCGGATACTTCCCAATACCCAAGATTGCGGTAAGTTTTATTGCGGAATTCTTTTCCGTAACCCATGCTTCCGCGGAAGTCGAGATCAAGCACCACAAAATCATTTTGTGTTATGAAAGTATTCACCATAAAATTATCACGGTAAGGTGAAAACCCGTTGGTTACATTCTGCAAATAGCCTGCCCCGTGTACAAAACATATTAGAGGGTACTTTTTCTTCGGGTTAAAATTCTTTGGTTTGTAAACAAATCCATAAATCAGTTGACCATCTTCTTCATTGTTGAAAGTGATAAGCTCGGGTAAATTCCAGTCAATAGCGGTGAACTTGGGCGAAGCGGTATTTGTAAGCTGCTTTTCTTCGCCGGTTTGGAGGTTATATGCGTACAGTTCATTCGGTTTGTTGATGTATGAATGTGAATAGAACAGGTAATTGCCATCTCTTGAAATTTTAAGATCTTCAACATCGCCTTCGGCAGAGGTTAATTTTGTAATACTATTTCCGTATTTATCGGCTGAATATATATTATAATTATACGGTGCTTCCACATTTGCAACAAAGTAAACTTTCTCTGAAGCACGGTCAACAACAGAAGCAAGTACCGTAAATTGGCCCGGAGTGACCGAAGTAAAACCGGTTCCATCAGTGTTAACTTTATACAGATTGTTATAACCCGAAATTTCTGATTCAAATAAAACTGTCTGGCTATCTATAAATACCGAGCTGTTTGAATGTCTTTCATACCATGCGGGGTCAGTTTCAGAATAAATCTCTTTTACACTCTTTGATGTTACATCATATATAAATAACTTGCGTGAATGCCGGTCCATCGTTTCAATATCCAGCAGCAGTTTGCTGCCGTCAGGGGAGTACTCCGCATAAGTAGTTGAGTACCTTTGACTATCCGGGTATACAAATTCATTAATTACTTTGTATAATGAATCTTTCCCTTTTTGATTGATGGAAATATCAAAAAGCTTTACTTTTGATATACCCCGCTTCCTTGTTTCAGCCTTAACAAACTTATCATTATAATCAGGGAAAACCAACTGACGTTTTGTTGTGTTGTCATATCTTGCAACAAAGAGTCTTAAAACGCAATTTGGATCACCTTTGAATTTATCGGTCATATCAATAACCTGGTAAGAAACCGAATCAGATTCATCCGAAGTTATTGCAAGTTCATTTGAGTTAGCCTTAATGCTGTCATGCCGGGTAAGATAATAGTTACCGCTGCGCCTGTAAACCACAAAATTGCCTATGACCTGAGGCGAGTATTCATATTTCTCAGTTTCGGTTAACTTAATATCTTTTGTGTATCCGCGTGAATTTACAAAGTCTTTCGTCACGTATACATCACCATTAATGATCGTTACGGCATTGCCATTTGGCATAACTACAAATTCAGATGCTGTCTCACCGGTATCAGAATATTTAAATATTTCGCCTGATTCATAATTCATATCAAACAGACTAAGCATACCATCGTAATCATCATCGGCATAGTAGTAGATCTTTTTGGTATCAGCATGGATAAATTTTAATGTCGGGCGGGGATTTATAATGGCAGTATCCTGGAAAATATACTCAAGGGTTATATCCTGTGAGAAAGATGTCAAAGGAAGGGTCAATAAAAAAAATAATAATGCAAGTACTTTCCCTGAAAATATCGGGAATATCAGTTTACGAGATCCTTCACTTCGCTTCGTTCCGTTCAGGATTGAGTTAATAATGCAATTCTTCAACTTTTTCTCTTTCCCTTATAAGGTAATGCTTGTCTCCATCAACCAGCACTTCAGCAGGGCGAAGCCTTGCATTGTAGTTTGATGAAAGTGAATATCCATAAGCCCCGGTTGTCAATACCGCGAAGCGGTCGCCGCGCTCCATTACCTGTATACTGCGCTTTGCGGCCAGAAAATCCGATGTTTCACAAACCGGACCAACAATATCAACTGTTTCAAATCCGGTATCTTTAAGTGTTGTTGGCACAACCTGGTGATATGCCTGGTAAAGGCAGGGGCGCATCAGGTCATTCATACCTGTATCGGTAATTATGAATTTTTTCACTTCACCCTGTTTGGTATAAAGAACTTTGCCAACAAGTATACCGGCATTTGCAACAAGTGATCTTCCGGGCTCAATAATAAGTTTTTTATTATATGTTGAAAGCATTTTAAGCACTGATTCGACATGCTCGCCAAGTGGTGAGTATCTTGATGTTTCATCTTCTTCTGTGGGAATATAACGGTGTGTCAATATATTTTTATACTGCACACCGAAGCCTCCGCCGAAGTTAATGTAGCGGATATTGATACCCATTTTTTCGACTTTTTCGATCAGCTCACCAAGGTATTTTACAGCTTCAATATAAGGATTCACTTCCGTGATCTGCGAGCCAATATGTGAATGTATTCCAATAACATCAATATTAGGCAGTTCGTTTGCTGTCTTAAAAACATCCATTATATCTTTGCTGTCGATACCGAATTTATTTTCCTTCATACCCGTTGTAATGTAAGGATGGGTTTTGGCGTCAATATCCGGATTAACCCTGATGGAAATTCTTGCAATAACTCCGAGCCTGTGAGCTATTTCAGATATCACTTTAATTTCCTGAAGAGATTCAACAGTGAAATTGAAAATATTTTCCCGCAAAGCGTATTCAATTTCTTCGTCGGTTTTCCCAACACCTGTAAAAGTGATCTTATTCCTCAAATAACCGAACTTAAGCGCAAGATAAAGCTCACCGCCTGAAGCTACTTCAGCGCCGGCGCCTTCTTCAGCAAGCAGCTTAAGTATCTCAGGGTTTGAATTGGCCTTAATTGCGTAGCAATTAATGAAATCAAGCTTTGAGTTGACCAATGGCTGATTGATTTCCCTGTAGTTCTTAAGTATCTGGTTCTTGCTGTAAATATAAAGAGGTGTTCCGAATTCTTTTGCAAGATCATCAACCAGGAAGTTTTCTGCGAACAAATGGTTATCTTTAAAATAAAAATGGTTCATATATTTATATTAATTCATATAATTGACTGCAAAAATAATCTTTTGTTATGACTAATGAAATGGAATAAATGAAATTGTTCCGCCCCCTCATTTCAACATTTTGAAAATAAAAAAGCTGCCTTTTTTCCGGGCAGCTTTGTTTTCTGAACTGTAAATTTGAAAGAAAATCAGCTTTTGCTTAATGTCACATATTCATTTAAAAGCTCTTCTTTGGCTTTATCTATGATGGTTGTAACCATTTTTTTGGAAGCGTAATGTATCTTTGGATCAACATACTTCTTTATGTTCTTCCAAAGTGCTTCTTCAAAAATGTTTAAAGCTATTTGTATCTCTTCAACTTCAAATCCTGACGCAAATCTTTCATCGGAGATCAGATCCATGTAGCCTATCATGTCATCGCATTTTTGAGTTTCGATGCATTTGGCAAGTGCTTGAAGCAGATTTGAATATTTTTTTTGGATCTCTTCGAGGCGGAACTTACTGTAATGAGGGAGCTGTACCCTCATGAGAGCGTTTGTTGATTCTTGGAGTATCAGTTCAGGTTTGTTGTAGATTAATTCCAGAAGTGTCATAGTGTAACCCCTCTTTTCAAATTTAGTGTATGTTTCCGTTGCAAATTAGCCACAATTGAATTTTTCTGATATACCCTAAATTCTTCTCAAAAACAGCCTGCGAGAAAAATCATAAACCTAAATGACGTATATAGCCCAATAAAAAACTGCCATCAAAAATGGCAGTATTTTTTCAATGATCTTCGCGGCTGCCGGATTGGTCAGCTTCTTTCGAGCATCGCGTATTCACCAAGCATTTCCTGTTTTGCCCTGCTGAGTATGCCGGTGATAAGTTTCATCGCCGATATCTGTTTATCGCCGTCAACAAGTTCGCTAATGTTCTTCCAGAGAGCTTCCTCAAATATATTGATCGCAACCTGCACTTCTGTAGGCTCAAAACCCATAGAAAACCTTTCGTCAGACAGCTTATCCATGTATGAAGCAAGATCATTGCATGAATTCTTTTCTACACAATTTGTAACTGATACAAGCAGTTTCTTGTATCTTGTGTTGATATCAGACTCTTTGAATTTTTCGTAATGAGGCAAATGGGCTCTAAGCAGGGAGTTTGTCGCGTCAAGCAGGACCTGGTCTGGTTTGTTATATAAAAGATCCAGTAGTGTCATTTTTACATCCTCGTATAGTTGTAAATTATGTCTATCAAAAATAAATAATAAACTTATGTATTAAAATACAATAATGCCCTGCGCAGAAGAATCATAATATTATATGATTTTTATCCCTGATGCAAAACAATAAAGCCGGGTCTTTAAAGACCCGGCTCTCTCTAAATATTGAAAAGTTTTCGAAAACGGGCTCTAATAGTCCATTCCGTCATCGCCGTTATTATTGTTATCGTCGTTGTTCCGTTTCTTACCTTTTTCAAATTTGTTCTTATCCTGCTGCCCGAATCTGTAGCTGATGTTAAGGAATACTGTTCTCGCGTCTCTTTTTCTTTCGAAAGTTTCGTAATATCCTTCACCGCTAATATTAGCTTTGAATTTCGCCTCGTCAAGAATATCACTTACCCGTAATGTCATACTTAAGCGTTTATTGAAAAAGTCCTTTTTTAAAGCTGCATCCAGCATTGAAAAAGGCTCAAATGTTCCCTGCGCATTATAATGTTTCCCTGAGTAGAAGTATGAAACCTGGAGGCTCATATCGAACGGCAAAACTAATGTTGACATAGCGCGGGCAGTCCACGAGTAACCGCTGTTAGATATTCCCGTACCTAAATTGGAAGCGTCTATTTCTGTCTTGTAATAGCTGAATGTTCCGTTGAGTGTCCATGTTTTTGAAGGGGTCGCGTTTAAAATAAGCTCGCCGCCGTAGAACTTTGACTTATTGTAATTTACAAATGTTGAAAGTGTTGTAATACTGTCAATCAATGTACGCGAGCGTGATATCTGATCCTTTGTTTGCCTGAAGAAAAAAGTAGGAGTTACTGTTGCGAACGGCAGGTACTGAATGTAACTCAGCTCAAATGCGTCAGTGAATTCAGGGTTCAGATCAGGATTACCCTGCGAAAGGGTGTTAGTCCCTCCCATCATACTTATCGTAACAAACGGGTTAAGCTGCCTTGATCTTGGGCGATTGACTCTTCTTGCATAGCTTAGCTGTATTTCGCTGGTTTTAGTCAATTTCTGGGAAATACTGGCGCTTGGGAAAAAATCTACGTAACTCCTGTCAAAGGTCTGCCCGTTGTTCATAAGCTCTCCCTTAACTATGGTCTGTTCTATCCTTGTGCCCAAAGAAAATCCGAAATTGCCCAGCTGGTTTGTATATATTCCATAAAAGGCGTTTATCTGTTCTTTGTATATGAACCTGTTTGAAGAGTTCAGGCTAGTTACATACTGATTGTTTTGATAATCATAGTTTTCGAGCCTGTAATCATTATCCCGCTTTTTATAGCTTCCGCGGAATCCTGTTTCAATCTTTGCGTCTTTGCTGAACGGATGAACATAATTCAGTTCCGCTATATATGCGTCATCAGTTTCTTTGCTGAACTCATTCCTGTTTACCGGTTCAGGAACGATCGGGGTGATATAAGTATCATAAGTGTTGGTTACCTCATCGTCTTTATCTCTGGAAAAGGAAAGATCAGCCGTAAAAACCTGCTGCGGTTTTTTGAACCTCAGAGTATAGTTTGCGGCAATATCATAATTAAAGCCATCGTCTTCATGAGTTGTAATATTGAAATACTGTGAAGTTAATATATTTGAATTATTATACACCATGTCATCGGTATTATCGAACCTGCTTCTTTTGGTTCCCCTCAGGTTAAATGAAAAACCCAGAGTGTTAGAGGGATTCAGGAAAAAATCCACGCCGAATTTCGCGTTATGTCCGCGCATATGTCCGCGCGCATTGCTGGTCTCATCGGTAAAGTAGGAGTCTGAGTTGATATAGTTGAACCTTTCATTCAGTCCGTTAAATATCATATGGTTTGAATTATAGCCGTAATTTCCGAACATATTGTATTTGCTGTTCTTTAAGCTAAAACTGAATTGTCCGCTGTATTTATCACGGGTTCCAATATTGAGTCCAATTGTACCGTTATAACCTACACCGCGGTTCTCATTTTTCTTCATTATTATGTTTATTATACCTGAAGAGCCTTCGGCCTCATACTTTGCTGAAGGATTTGTGATCAGCTCTATGCTTTCGACCTGTGTTGCTGATATCTGCGCAAGCAAATCGCCGCGGTTAGTTCCTTCAAGTCCCGATGGCCTGCCGTCTATCATTATTTTCACGCCTTCGCTGCCGCGCAAACTGATATTATTATCTTGGTCAACGGTTACCGAGGGTATTTCTTTCAGCAGATCAATTACTGAACTGCCCTGGTTGGTAATGTTTTTGCCTACGTTGAATACTTTCTTATCCGGGCGGAATTCAATCTGGCTTTTTTCACTCTCAACTACAATTTCATCTGTGGTTGTATTTCCTGAAGATAATTTGATCGGCTCAAGCGCCAATGTAAGATTATTCGGGTTTATTGTAACCCCGCTTACAACCGAAAGATTATATCCTACTAGATTTGCCTTCAGATAAAATTTACCATAAGGCACTCCGCTCAGGGTAAACTGCCCTGCGGCATTCGTCTGTGTTCCTTTTACAAATGTTGAATCCTTAACCCTGTTAACAGTAATATCAGCGCCCTCAACAGGCAATCCTGTTGTTTTATCTATTACTGATCCGGAAATTACACCGGTTTCCTGTGCTTTTAAAGGAGAGGTTACAGATCCTGTCACAACAAAAGCCGCAATTATAAACGCTGTTTTGAGAAAAAAGCCCCTAAAAAATTGATTCATGATCTTTCCAGTTTTTTGTTCTTTTCGGTACTATACTAACACAAATATAGCTTTTAATGATTCATCTTTCTGTAAATATATGTAAATAGAAAGAAATATTTGTGAATGAACATTCATACAAAAACAAAGCCCGAAAATTTCAATTTTCAGGCTTGGTTATTCAATATTTTTTTTGAGATTAGAATGTTTACTTTATAAGTGTAAATCTTTTTGTTTCAGAAAAATTCTCTGCGGAAAGACGATAGAAGTAGATTCCTGAAGCCATTTTGGAACCATCAAATTTTATTGAGTGATAGCCTCCTTCCTTATATCCATCAAGCAGTACAGATAAACTTTGTCCGGTAATGCTGAATATCTCCAGTTTTACATTACCCGCATTATGCAGTGTGAAGCAAATAATAGTTGAAGGATTTGACGGGTTTGGATAATTCTGCTCCAGTTTTGTGATTTCCGGCGGTTTAATAACAACTATTTCATTCAACTCATAATATTCAAAATTTCCGTTATAATCTGTTTGTTTCAGCCTGAATCTGTAATTTCCCGGCTTATTGATAATATTGACCGCAGAATAGCTTACAGGTATACTGCTGTTGCCGCATCCTGTAATGTAACACCCAGGTTCCCAGTTTACTGAACCTGCTTCACTGCGCTCCAGGAAGAAACCTGTGTTATTTATTTCCCAGCCTGTTTGCCACGATAAATTGACAATATTTCTGTTTACCGAATATGTAAAAAAGTTCATTCCTACAGGCAGTGTGATAGATTTATGTATTCTGATGTCATCAAGGTATAGATTTCCTGTTGATATTAGTGCGGAAACTTCAAGGACTAAAGAAATATTGTCGTCAGCTGTAACATTATAAGCATAAGAATATTTAGTCCATGTGTTATTAAGCAGGGATGAAAGTGAAATTGACTCAAGGGTGACATCTGTACCGGTTCCGCTTAGCTTAACATTCAAAGAACCCGAAAGTGAAAGTAATGAAGACCTTCTCAACCAGAATGATATGGTGTCAAAACTTTCTCCTGTGAGAACGCTGAACGGAACTGAGGTGATGTTCCCGGAACTTAATACACCCAGGAAAGGATATGCGGCCGATTTTGATCCGCTAACGGTATGGTTTTGCGTTGAACTTTCAGAAAAAGTCGCAGCGCTCCACCCTGCGGGAAGCCAGCTGCCTTCGAAATGTTCGGCAATATTTACTTCCTGCTGTGAATAAGCCAAACGGATAAATAAGATGAGCGAAAAAAAAATAATAGGGTGCTTCATGATGTCCTTTTTTTTGAATTTATGGATGTGGTTAATTCAAAAACAACGATCGAAATGAAGTCTGTTTACGCTGTTATGATGAAAAACAAAGGATCTTATCTTCTAGAATGTACAAGTATAAATTCATAATGGATAGATAGAAAATGCTGTACTTCATTAATAAGTACAAACTAACAATTTCAGATGCATTAGTAAATACCGATATAGCGGTAAAAAATTATCTTGAAATTTCTCTGCATCCTGAAAATTCTGCAATTTCTTTCAGCTTCAGCTCATAATTTTCAAAAAATCTTTCATCTTTGTGAAATCTTTCTTCCCAAAATTCATTAATAACTTTAAAATTGCCTGATTTCCTGTCCGCTTTTGCGTCAATTCGTCCGGCGAATTTATTGCCGTACAGCACCGGAAGGCAGAAGTAACCGTATTTTCTTTTCGGGGCAGGTATGTAACACTCCACAAAATATTCAAACCCAAAGAGGTCCTGCAATCTCTTTCGCTGAATCACAATGTTATCGAACGGTGAAAGGATATGAACACTTTTATCAGCCTTTCCTGCAGGAAGAGTCTGCAGCATTTTTTTGGTTGAGTAGTACTCATCATTTTCAAGTTCCTTTATTTTAACCGGCACAATTGTTTTTTCTTCAATCAGCCTTTTAATTGTAAGTTTGGTTGCTGCCCTGTTGTGATGCCTTAAATATGTGAGTTCTTTTTCTGATGAAATTCCGTTGGCAGTGATCGATCTCATTATTAAATGTTCCGATAATTCTTCATCCGAGGGCACAGAAAGCTCAGCGTGGGGCGGAAGTATTCTTTCAGGCAGGTCATAAACTTTCTGGAAGCTTTTCCTGGCTTTTGCAGCAAGCCTGCCGGTGTGGAAAAGAAATTCAAGTCCTTCTTTTGCGGGTTTCCAGTCCCACCACAAACCCCGCTTTTTGGGTTCTTCAAAATCCCGTGATTGCAGCGGACCCTCGGCGGTAATTCTATCAATAATATATTTCAGAAGTTTCCGGTTCTTGTTTTCCCAGGACTTGTACTTCTTTGCGTACATTTCTTTTCTGGGCAGGGTGAACCTGAAATGCTTCATAGGCAGATAGGCCGCGGCATGATCCCAGTACTCAAATACTTTTTTGTCCTTATCAATAAGTTCATCAAGCATTTCATTCCTGAAATCCTGAAAGCGGGTCCACAATACATGCTTGTGTGCGCGCTCAACAATTGATATTGTATCTATTTGAACGTAACCAATCTGCTCAATTATTGCCTGGAGCCTCTTCTTGGGGGATAAACAACTGCCGCCATGAAATAACTGTCCTGCAAGAGCAAGTTTCCTGGCATCGCTCAGATCAATTTTGATATGCTTTGAATTCATATTAAGGGTAACTTCCGGATATATTCAATTTCTTTACCATCTCGCTTGAAATTTCATCACTGTAAATGCCATAGGCATTAACCAAGGTACCTTTAATACCGTCCTTTGATGCAATAGCGTACACAATTTCCTCGTCATCAGGGTTGGAATCACCTTCAAACCTGTAAAACTCGGTTATTTCAAAATCATCAGGATGAAGTTTAAGCTCAATAGCTGTGCATTTTATACAGTCGCACTCAATATTAAAATTATGCACATAACCGCGTTTTGCAAGATCGTATAATGCTTCAGTGAGTGTTTGATATGAGTGCATTTGCTATCCTTTAAATTCAGCTTTTAGATGAGAGCCGTCGCAAAACGGTTTGTTGCGTGAATATCCGCACCGGCAGAACGCAGTAACATCAGTTCTCTTTTCTGTTGAGCCGTCAGCTTTCTTTATCCATATATTCCCATATACAAAAAGCGGTCCGTTTGGTTTTGCCTCAACTACTGTATCAATTTCAACTTTATCCTCCGGGATTCTTTCGCCTTCGGAGTTTAAATAAAAACTTAAAGCTGCAGAAGGACACTTGCTTACCTGGCTGATGATATGTTCTGTATCAGACCCGTTTGCATCTATCCATGGCCTCTTTGCCGGATCAAAAACAGTTGGCAGCCCGTTAAAACATTTCTGCGAATGTATGCATCTTGCGGGCTTCCATACAATTGTCACCTCGCCATTGGAATATTTCTTTGTGATCCTGCTCAGATCTGCTGCCATATTTCTACTTGTAATAAGTTTTCAAAAAATTGTTCAGCGGAATTTCCTCGTATTCTGAATCCTCACCCGGGTATCTTAACAAACTTTCAAATTTTCCGGTTTCTTTTGCGAGTCCCCAAATTAAGCTTTCTCCCGCAGGCAGTATATCGGGCGCTTTGGTATATACTTCATCACTGAATGCGTCCGATGCGCTGATAAGCTCCCATCCGTTCTTTTTGAAATGAATTAAGAGCTCACCCAGAAATAATGCATTAATGAAATTGTGATGAAGAAGCAATGTATGTTTAATATGCCTGCCCGTCAATTTGAAAGCAAGGCTATCATAGTACATTGCTCTGCCGAAAATGTGGTTAATGTAATACTCTTTGTAAGGGGTCAGGTCGATATCAGGAGAAATTTTAAGTGTATCAACAGCCCTTGAATCAATATACCAGTCCGATGCGTCAATTGTCACATAACCGTTTCTGTATCCCTGATCATTAAGGAATTTTCTGAAACCATCCCTTTTTTCCGGTGAATCGCCTTCCTTCAAATATGGATACCTGAAAAATCTGGAGTATCCTGAGAAGCTGTTTATGAGCGAGTCACACCTCAGGAAATCCTTTTCATATGCTTCAATTGAAATTTTTTTTGAGTGAAAATAACCATGTGAATATGAATGATTACATATCATGTGTCCTTTATCATTCCACCGGCTCAGCAATACTTTACCTTCGGCGTTATCTATCCTTTTTCCGCAGACAAACAGGGCGGCCTTTATTCCATGTTTATCCAGAACTTCAAGCAATGCGTCATCTTTTGCCATCCATGTCATATTACCCGAGCTTTCTGTATTAGGATCATCAATTGTTATTGATAGCTGCGGTGCTGAGTCCTGTGAGTATAATGAAACAAAATAAACAGCAAGAATCAGTATAATAGTGATTGGTTTGAGCATTCAGTTATTTTTATTATCGTTTATCAGGTTCCTTTTTTCTTGAAGCCGACACTTACACCGGGGGTCAGCCCCAGGGTAATGCTTACGCCGTCAAGCGTGTAATCGCCCAGTTTAATTGAGTGGTAAAAATCTCCGGCTTTAAAAAGGCATTTCAGGGTCATGCTGACAAATCTTTTCTCTTTGGCTTCTTCCAGCAATGCTGTTTTTTCATTGTCGGGGATATCCTTTTTGTAATGAAATGATGTTGATACCGAAGGAGGCAGCCCAAGCGATACATTTATGCCCTTGAATTCATAACCTGACCTTGTTATTAAACCAAGCGAGCTGTTGATCTCTTCCATAACCTGTTTAACTTTGCCTATGCTTGATTCCTTGAACTCATCCATAATGGCTTTTTGTTCATCGCCTATGACATCATCTTTCATTTCAACTATTTTTTCTGAAACTGTTGTAACGGCATTCTTTGCCTTATCAAGGAAACTGCCTGAAGACTCCTCAACCGGTTCCGAAATAATTTTTTCTTCTGACATAAAATTAATAATTAAATTTGATGCAATTCAGCAAAGATAAATGATACTGCAAAAAGATAAAATCCTCAAAAAATTAGCAATGTTGTTAAACCGGTTTACTCAATTTCTTTTATCTATTATATATGTTATGTTTGCTGTACTTTCCTCATGAAATGTATACAATACATTGCAAAAACAGGTAATTTAAATAAGTAATGACAACAAATCACGTTAAACCTATAGTAAGCTTAAAGGAGTTTTGCTCAAAAATAATAGACTATGCGGGACTTTTTCCGCCTGCAAGCCTTGAACTCGGACAGGCTTTCCATAATTTTGTGTATTATTCTCAGGGTGAATACAGATGGATGCTGAATAAATTCATAATTCCTGCAAAAAAGCTCGCAGAGCTTGGCACCCTGATGGATGATATGACAATTAATGGAAAGGTATCCCTTTCGGTTCTTGGTACAGGCAGTGAGAATGTTAGTGAATTCAATGAATTGTTTAAAAGTGATATCACTTCAGTTAAAGAGTTCATTTCAAAATATCCTGGTACCGTTTCAGTTGATGCGTTTGAAGTACGGCTGCCATCTGAGATCTTCAAAAGCGATGATAACAGCGAAATTCAGAATCTGGTGAGCATGATTTCTGCAACACTTGAAAATACTTTGGGCAGGAATATTCCCGCATTCTTTGAAGTCAGCCTGACGAATAATTATGAGGCAGAGATTATACGAACAGTCGAAACCATCGGCGCTGTGGACAGGGGCTGCGGCTATAAATTAAGAACAGGCGGAATTGAACCAAGCGCCTTCCCTGAGCCTGAAGTGATCGCTTTTGCAATTATGACCTGCTGCGAGTTTGATGTTCCGATGAAGTGCACCGCAGGACTGCATCATCCTATCAGACATTACAACGAAGAAGTTAAGGCAAACATGCACGGATTTATGAATGTATTTGCGGCAGGTATTCTGGCTTATACAAGTAATCTTGATGAAGCCGAAATTATTGAAGTATTGACGGACCAGGACCCGTATGAATTTGTGTTTACTGAGAATGGATTTACTTGGAATGAAAATGAAGTTACAATTATAGAAATAAAAGCAGCCCGTGAAAAATTTATGCTCTCTTACGGAAGCTGCAGTTTTGATGAACCAATAGATGACTTGAAAACAATGGAGTTATTTTAATTATGAGATCTTTTATAGATGTTCCACCGGAATCACACTTCCCGATACAAAATCTGCCCTACGGCGTTTATAAATTAAAAGTGGGCTCAGAGCCTGTATGCGGAACAGCAATTGGCGATTACGTTGTTGATCTTTCTATCCTTGAAGAAAAAGGGTACTTCAGGAAGACACTTCTGGGAGAAAAGAGAATATTCCGTAATCCCAATCTAAATGCGTTTATGGCTCTTGGACGCGAAGCGTGGAAGCAGGTGCGTACTGTACTGCAAATGGCACTGAGTGATGAGAATCCTCTTTTGAGGGATGATAAGGAATTGCAGAAGATAGTATTTACACCAATGAAGGATGTTGTTATGTGCCTGCCTGCTGAAATAGGTGACTACACAGATTTTTATTCTTCCCGTGAGCATGCTACAAATGTAGGTATTATGTTCCGCGGTAAAGATAACGCGCTTATGCCTAACTGGCTGCATATTCCTATTGGATACCACGGAAGGGCAAGCTCTATTATAGTAAGCGGCACCGATGTAACCCGCCCCAAGGGACAGACTAAGCCTGCAAATGAGGAAAATCCTGTGTTTGGACCGACCAAACTGCTTGATTTTGAGCTTGAAATGGGCTTTTTTATCGGTCCCGGAAACTCACTGGGAGAAGCTATTCCCGTTAACAGAACTTATGACCATATTTTTGGTATGGTACTGGTTAATGACTGGAGCGCAAGGGACATTCAAACATGGGAATACCAGCCGCTCGGACCGTTTTTAGCCAAAAATTTTGCAACTTCCATATCACCCTGGATTGTTACTATGGAAGCGCTGGAACCTTTCAGGGTTAAAGGACCCGAACAGGATCCCAAACCAATGGAGTATCTTGCATCTAAAGGTGACTGGGCTTACGATATAAACCTTGATGTTTTTTTGAAAAGCGAAAAAGAAAAGGAACCATTCAAAATTTCCGGTTCCAATTTTAAATATATGTACTGGAACATTTGCCAGCAATTGGCGCATCATACCGTGAACGGATGCAATACAAAAACAGGTGATATGATGGCATCGGGTACTATCAGCGGACCAACCAAAGATTCATACGGCTCTATGCTGGAACTGACATGGCGGGGCGAGAATCCAATAAAATTACCGGGCGGTGAAGAAAGAAAATTCATAAATGATGGTGACACATTAATTATAAACGGCTACTGTCAGGGAGATGGTTACAAAGTAGGATTCGGGGAAGTTGCAGGAAAAATACTTCCTGCAAAGTAGCACCAATTAAACAGGCAAAATGTTTACATATATAATATACGGACTCGCGGCAGTTTTTCTTTTGTTTCTTTTGTACGCGGCATTTATGTTTACTGTCGCGTTTTTCAAAAAGAACTGAAACAGGGATCTAATTCTGAAAGAATTGTGCGTTCATTTGATGCCGTACTAAAACTTCTATGCTTACAGAACATCATATACCCGTAACACGAACTGCAAGATATTTCACTCTTGGAGAATTTACAGATAATACAAAAGACATCTGGATTGTTCTGCACGGCCACCGTCAGCTTGCCGGTAAATTTATATTGCAGTTCGAAGAACTTGCCAAAGCAGGCTGCTTCATTTACGCACCTGAAGGATTAATGAGGCTGTATGTAAAGGGTGATCACGGAGATGTTGGCGCATCGTGGATGACCAAAGAAGACCGCGAAAGTGATATCAAAGATTATGTGAACTATCTCGACAGGCTTTTCTTTGATGAAATTGAACCTAAATCAAAGTTATACAATCTGAAGATTAACACTCTTGGATTCTCGCAAGGCTCAGCAACTCTTGCACGCTGGTTAACACTCGGCAGAGCAAAAGTGAATAAAGCTGTATTCTGGTGCGGTAGTTTGGCACACGATCTGGATTACAAGGATTATCCGAACTTTATGAATACGGAAATTCATCAGGTATTTGCATCAAATGATCCTTATTATAAAGGTGATTTTCCCGAATCACAAATTCAGTTATTAAAAAATGCCGGCATTCAGCCTAAGTCATATATATTTGACGGAGGACATGAGATAAGTGTCGAATTGTTGAAAAAAGCCGGGTTAGTATAGAAATCCGTGCCAAAATGTACCTTTGCGAGGAGCGAAGCGACGAAGCAATCTCATTAATAGAACATATAATTCACTATAGAAATACGTCCCACTTCGAAGGAGCACTTTGAATCCTGCCGCTATTAGCCTCAAGCCTTTCAGTTTTTTTTCAATTCCATGCAATAAATGCTTTTTCCTTTATGACATAAATCATAATTTAAGTTGAAATTTTTGAATAATTTTGTAATAGTGAATATTAATTTTCCCTAAAGGAGAAAAAATGAGCTTTAGAACTATAATTGAACCCTTTAAAATAAAAGAAGTTGAACCTCTTAGCGTTACCACCGAAGAAGAACGGGTAAAATACCTCAGGGAGGCGCATTTCAATCCTTTCATGCTTAAATCAGAGCATGTGCTGATCGATTTCTTAACTGATAGCGGAACATC
>JBHEKV010000186.1:0-28962 GCA_041859235.1 Ignavibacteria bacterium
TCCCGAACCAGGCGCTCTACCGGGCTGAGCCACACCCCGAAAAAAAATAATAAAACACTATTTAATGATATTCGAAGCGCTACTCCGGACTTCCCGACACTCCGTGTCGGGACGCTCTACCGGGCTGAGCCACACCCCGAAAACTTTAAAAAACAATATGTTAAATCAAATCACTGAAAACCCGAACTGAAACTTCATATACAACTTAATATATTTACAATAATGCAGAATTTTTGAGATTAATTAAATACCATTTTTTATGAAGACTCCATTACAATTTCCAATGCTAATTCCTTCAAACAAAAAATATTGCAGTATCAAATTGCGGCAACCTATTTCCCAGATTGTACTTTCTCTTTTTTTCTGGAAATACCCAGCGGTCCTGCACGGTTAATTATTGCATCAAGGCTTCTATCAAGCTTGGCTGCTATTTCACGGGTGGGGATCTTTCTGTAATTCTGCCTGATGTATTCATCATCAGCAGCCGTCCAGGCACGAGGCGTACGGCGTAATCTTAAACCCATTTTGCTGGCTTTCTGAAAGACGGAAATTTTTGTCATTCCAAGATCTTTAGCTATCTGTGTATAGGTTTTCTTTTTGTAATTCTTTTTAAGATATTTCGTTTCTTCGCTTGTCCAGAAATGCCACACCTGCGGCCTTCTGAGTCCCATCTTCCATGCCTGGAAGTGAGTTGCGGGCCTTGTTTTATTTAGTTTTGCCGCCACTTCATCTATTGAATACTTCTTGTCAGTCCACAATTGCTTTAACATCTCCAATTGCTCTTCTGTCCACTTCTTCGGTTTGGGTACATAAATATTAAGCTGGCGGGCTTTGTTTTCGACCGATGATCTATTTCGTTTAAGTGAGCGGGCTATGGATTCAACATTCTTTACTGAATAATTCTTGAGAAGATAATTCACTTCAAATTGGCTCCACCTGCGCAGGGAGCCCGAATAAATACCAAGAGAATTTGCTTTAATTACTACCGAGTATGCAGGATGCCCTGTTCTTTTTGCGACATACTTTGCGCCCTTTTCTGAATACTGCTGCTTAAGAATCCTTAAATGATAACTTGTCCATCTTTTCATTATCCGCTTTTTTTAGACAAAATTAGCAAAGCACATAACAAAATAAAACTCCAAAATAGTAAACTTGAAAAGAGAGCCTGCGGGCATTTCATCACTACCAGTTCAATTCTTGAGTTAATGTTAGGTACAAAAAAAGCCCGTTACAGGAACGGGCTTACTAATTTCGTGAAAATTAACTTATTTTCGCAATGTTTGTTTAAGCTATATAAGGACCCCCTTTCGTGTTTGTATATTATCAATAGTTTTCCAAACTCATTACAGGAACGTCTGCGTATAGATCAGGTTCCGAAGATCAGCCTGCGATATTATGAACAAACAGCAGTGCAAACAAAACTGCAAGCAAATAGATCAATGGTTCAATTCTGTTAAATGTATACATAATTTCAAAATAAAGGTTCACAAATTGCTTCCTGCAAATATACCACTATAACAGCAGTAGATGAATAACCATAAGCAGGTATAAATATGGTCAATTTGTCCTTTTTTGGTGTGACTTAAAGCTATATGAAAAGCGCCAAGTAATCAAAACAAACCTGTTTATTTTTCCGTTGTTCTTTGGTAAACAAGGCTTATAATTTTTGATTAATATCTATATATTTAACAAAACAAACTCAGAAAAATGGAACCACAGCATAATTACACACCCGGCATGAGCGGGATACAGCAGCAGACCTTTGGAAGAAAAAGATCAAAGAAGGGGTGCATTTTCATTGGACTGATAATTTTGCTTGTTCTTGGCGGAGCCGGAACTTACCTTGTATATTACATATACAACAAAACCAGCGGAAAATTAGAAGAGATCACCGATAAGTTCAAAGACCTGGGTAACAAAGATAAATTCATTGGCAGCAGAAATGTTGACAAAAGGTTTGAAGGAGGATTCATTGATGCAATCATAATTCCATCTGCGGGATCAACGCCGAGGATCTTCCTGCTTACCGATGGTTCAAAGACATACATAGAAACCAAAAAGCGCCCCGGGTATTACTCGACCGGCGCGGCGTGTATTGACTGCAAAATAAAAGCGTACCTGTACGACCCCGCAGGAGATAAAATAATCAGTAACACAGATCATAGTTATCCGGATATTATTTCATCAACCAATATTGCTCTGAAGGACGAAAAAGTATACCAGTTCACACGGTCATACGGCGAAACGCCGGCAGGAGTTAAGATATTTGATGCCCAAACCGGAAAGCTAATTAGTGAAACAGCAGAATTCACTGCAACTTATCCTGAACTCAGTTCGGGTTTGATTGAACTTAGCTACAGGCCCGAAGAAAGGATCGTCAAATTTGAAACAAAAGACGGCAGGAAAGATATTGTTTTCAGTCTGGATATGCTTAAGATCTTTAAAAGTGATAAGGAGCTAAGAACGGCTATAGAAAATTCAGCTGAAGGCAAAGGAACTTTGTTTGCAATGGCAAACGAAAATAATGATGCAAGAAGACAGCTTTACAAAATTACAGCTCCAAACAAATATATTCTTTCACAGGCTTCAACACTTATGAGCTACTCAGACCGTCCAAATATGCTCAAACAGTATAACGCAGCCTCAGAAAAGGTTCCGGGCAGAAACTACATAGAAGGGATCATATATTACCAGAATGAAAAAAATATTTATATAGTATCGGTTGACCAGGCCGGGAAAAAAGCTAACAGAATTTTCACCTGCGTTGAAACCGCATCGGGCGAAGAAAAGTGGAGTGTAAAGCAAAACGATCTGTTTGATTACCTTATAATTGATGAAGAACAGAATTCAAACCAAAGCTTTTATTCTTCCAAAGATAAAATTTCGGTAACTGCATCCGGCAATTTGGTTCTGCTTAATGTAAAAGGCGATGGCGTTATGGCTTTTGAATCAGAAACAGGCAAGAAATTATGGTCTATTCAGCCTGCGCCTGTTGGTTTTTAAAATAACAGAATAATTTCAGCAAATATGAGTTATTTTTGTAATATATAAATGTTACAATGAATACTCATTCAATAAATTACGGCACTTTGGATAGAACAGCGCATGAGAAATGGCCGTCATCCAGGTGGATAAAGATCGTTTTCTGGTTATACTTTATTCAGGCAGTCATACTCTTCCTTTCTTCATTTATGATCTTCACGGTTAAGCGTACGCAGGGCGTTGACCCGATGCTGATATCCGGCTCCTTTACAGGTACTACACAACTAACTTTTTTTGTGATCATTAATCTGGCAGCTGCAATGTATGCGGTATCGGGTTACTATCTTTACAGGTACAGCACAGATCATGCTGAACCGGCAGACCCGGCTGAACATTTAAGACAGTATTTCAAAACTCTTGCAGTAACTTCACTGCCATTGTTTTGTTTGATGTTAGCAGGAATAATATTTTATGTTTTTAACTGAGTTCAGAGGGTGCGATTTGACTAGTCCTGAAAAAACAGCTGCTTTTTATTGAAAGATTTTAGATTCAGAACAAATTTCTCTGCTTCAACAGCCCAAAAAACTATGCTTGAAACAGCGATTGTTATCAGTAGTTCTTTCAGGCTCAATGGCTGTGTTTTAAAAACAGCATTCAGCTGCGGAATGTATATAAGCATCAATTGAAGTATAAATGTCATTGTAACAGCACCGATCATTCGCCAGTTAGCAAATACACCTGCAGTGAAAACAGAGAATTTTGATCTGAAAGCCATGGCAAGACCCATTTGACTGAAACACAGTACTGTAAACGCCATTGTTTGCCAATGGACTATATTATTATTAATTGCCCATGCCTGCGTTCCAACGGTTACCATTCCCAGAAGAAATCCGATCCGCAGAATTCTGAACGCAGTTTTGGCTGAAAAAATATTTTCCTTAGGGTCACGCGGCGGGATCTTCATAATATGTGAGTCAGGTTTTTCGTAAGCTAAGGCAAGACCCGGCAAACCGTCAGAAACAAGATTTATCCACAAGATATGAATTGCCAGTAACGGAATAGGCAGCCCGAAAAGCGGGGCAAGGAGGATTGCAAGAATTTCACCTGTATTGCCTGACATGATGTAATTGATAAATTTCAGGATATTATTGTAAATCGTTCTGCCCAGCCTCACGGCCTTAATGATTGTAGCAAAATTATCATCCAGCAGTATCATATCACTGGCTTCCCGTGAAACTTCAGTGCCGTTAATTCCCATAGCGATACCAATATCAGCGTACTTCAGCGCGGGGGCGTCATTTACCCCGTCACCTGTCATTGCAACGAAGTGATGTTTTCTCTGCAGGGCATTAATTATCCGTAATTTCTGTTCAGGGTTAACCCGCGCGTAAACCCGGACATTTTCAACAATACCGGTGAACACCTCATCCGGTAATTTTTCCAGTTCTTTTCCTTCCAGCACAAGCTCACTGCCCGATGTTATAATTCCCAATTTAGCAGCAATTGATTCTGCGGTGAGTTTATGATCTCCTGTTATTATAACCGGTATAATTCCGGCTTGTTTACATTGTTCAACTGCCCCTTTGGCTTCAGCTCTTGGGGGATCAATTAAACAGGTAAAACCCAAAAAATTCAGGTCAGATTCAATGGAATTGATATCAAGTTCAACAGGGAGTTCCGGAATAATCTTCACCGCGTAACCAAGAACACGGTAACCGTTCGCCGCTTCATTATCAGCATTTTTAACTATTTCAGATTCACTGAATTTTTCCGGATCAACCGTTAATGAAGCAATTGTTTCTGCGGCTCCCTTGGTGATAACTATGATACCTTCATCCGAGCTATGTATTGTTGTCATGCATTTTCTTTTGGAATCAAAAGGAAATTCAGCAACCCTTGGAAAGGTTACTTCAAGTAATTCTTTATCATAGCCGTTATCTAAAGCATACTTCACAAGGGCTGTTTCAGTTGATTCACCGGTTAATGTTCCGTTCTTTTCAATAGTCACATCATTATTCAATGCAATTGCTGTTAGCAGCGGATCGTTTCCGGAAAATACTTTTAAGTCCCGGAAGCTTTCTGAACGGTATATTTTCTCCACTGTCATTTTATTTTCGGTAAGAGTCCCTGTTTTATCTGTGCATATATAGGTTACCGAGCCAAGTGTTTCAACAGCGGGAAGGTTACGTATAAGAGCAAAATTTTTCGCGAGATTCTTGGCACCAAGCGCAAGCGCTATTGTTACTACAGCAGGCATAGCCTCGGGGATGGCGGCAACTGCAAGTGAAATCACCGTTAAGAATAATGTAATTGTTTTTTCACCCCGCAACAGCCCGATCGCGAATATCCCGGCACAGATTGCAATGATAGTATAGGTAATCCTTTTGCCGAAACCGTTTAATCTTTTCTGCAATGGAGTAATGGTATCTTCAACCTGGATCAGTTTTGCAATTTTGCCAAGCTCGGTATTCATACCTGTAGATACGACGTAAGCCTTTGCCCTGCCGTTCGTAACAAAGGTGCCTTTATAACCCATGTTCAGTCTATCGCCCAGTGAATAATCACCTTCTGCAAGTTCTAAGGCTGATTTTTCAATGTTAGCAGACTCACCCGTAATTGATGATTCATTGATCTTAATTGTATGGGTCTCGATGAAACGGATATCAGCGGGAATGACATCACCCGCTTCAAGCATTATTACATCCCCCGGAACCAGGCCTGAAGCTTTGATAACCGAAGTAACACCATCACGCAAAACCTTTGCATGGGATGCAGACATCTTTTTTAAGGAGGATATAGCTTTTTCGGCACGGAATTCCTGCACAAAGCCTACAATGGCATTGATAAAAACAATAGTAAAAATCACTACTGAATCTGTAAGATCACCCAGAAGAGCGGAAATTATTGCTGCTGTAATAAGAATAAGTATCATAAGGTCAGTGAATTGGTTAAAGATCATCCGCCAAACTGTCTTTGATCTTGTTTCAGCAAGTAAATTCCTGCCGTACTTCACAAGAAGTCTGTTCACTCCCTCGCTATCCAGTCCGTTAGGGTTAGTGTTGAGTGAACGGGAAAGTTCAGATAATGATAATAAATGGAAATTCATTTTATATCATTCATTTTGTTTGATGCAGGAGAAACAACAAAAAAACTGAGTTAACAGATACGCGGTAATTGTTCACCGCTTAACATATCAAGAATACGCATTGTGCCAATTCGGCTGTTTAATTTTACTATTGCCTCATCAGAAGAATTGATCCTCCCAATAATAGTAGAATCCAAACCAAACTTGTGAGCTTTCATAACTTCGAGGCATTTAGCAGAATCACTTGCGGGCACAATTACAATAAATTTGCCTTCGTTGGCAACATACATCGGATCAAAGCCAAGTATTTCGCAGGCTCCGCTCACATCTTCGTTAACAGGCACAGCGGATTCCTCAATGATTATCTCTTTGAATGATGAAGCTGCAAGCTCATTTAACGTGCTGGAAAGTCCACCGCGAGTCAGGTCGCGAAGGCAATGCACATCAATTCCGGCCTCAATAATATCCTGTACTAATCCGTTCAGTGGCGCGCAGTCGCTTTGTATGGTGTGCTCAAACTCAAGCCCCTCACGCGAAGCCATAATTGCAATACCATGCCTGCCTATATCACCATTTATAATGATCACGTCACCAGCCTGGATATTCTTTGGCGAAATATTCAATTTGTGTTCAATTATACCTATACCTGAAGTATTAATGAATATCCCGTCACCTTTGCCCTTATCTACAACTTTGGTATCACCAGTCGCTATTTTCACTCCCGCATTTGCAGCCGCAGCAGCTATGCTTTGCACAACAAGCCAAAGATCGTTCATAGCAAAGCCTTCTTCTATGATCAATCCAAGGCTCAGATATTTAGGAACAGCTCCGCTCATTGAAAGATCGTTAACTGTACCGTTTATGGCCAGTGAGCCAATATCACCGCCGGGAAAGAACAACGGTTTGACAACATATGAATCGGTTGTAAATGCAATTCTACCGGAATTAACATTAATCTGCACAGAATCATGATCCTGCTGCAAAATATCATTGCTGAATGCTGCACTGAACATTTTTTCTATCAGGCTGTGCATAAGCTTCCCTCCCCCGCCGTGCGCAAGAAGTACTTTAGGGTAATCACTTATGGGTATCGGACACTGTAAATTAAATTCTTTCATTTTACACAATCATTTCCGCAATGGCGGGAAATTCATTTATCGAATTTTTAATACTATTGATGAGACCCTTAGCTGCGCTCAGGGTTTAGTTCTGTATCTATAATAAGCAGCGCATGCACCTTCACTTGAGACCATTGTTGCACCCAGAGGGTGCTCGGGGGTACATATTTTGCCAAACGCTTCGCAATCGTGCGGCTTTTTCAAACCCTGCAGGATAATTCCGCTAATACACTCTTTTGGTTCTTCCACTACCAGATCAGCCAGACCGAACTTAAGCGACGCATCGTTATCAAGAAATTCATCCTGCAAAACAAGTCCGCTATCAGGGATCTCGCCAATACCGCGCCATTTCCTGGAGCCAATTTTAAAGACACTGCTTACAATCTTCTGAGCGTTTATATTTCCTTCTTTATTCACTGCACGTGAATACTGGTTTTCAACTTCATGCCTGCCTTCTTCAAGCTGTTTAACGGTCATGTAAATTCCCTGCAGTATATCCAGCGGTTCAAATCCGGTTACAACAATTGGTACCTTGTATTTATCAGCTATCGGGAAATATTCATTATATCCCATAACAGCGCACACGTGGCCCGCTGCAAGGAATCCCTGCACCAGATTATCTTTGGAAGATAATATCGCTTCCATTGCTGGCGGTACAAGCACGTGAGATACAAGTATGGAAAAATTCTTTATCCCCTGCTGTTTTGCCTGGAATACTGCCATTGCATTCGCAGGAGCAGTTGTTTCAAATCCCACCGCAAAAAAAACCACCTCTTTACCGGGATTTTCTTTGGCAATTTTAATCGCGTCAAGGGGTGAGTACATCATCCTTACATCACCGCCTTCGGCTTTAACCTGCAGCAGGTCTTTTTGGGAACCGGGCACTCTCAACATATCTCCAAAAGAACAGAAAATTACATTTGGATTTGAAGCAATTTCAATTGATTTATCAATAAGCTCAAGCGAAGTAACGCATACGGGACAGCCCGGACCGTGAATAAGCCTGATTCCAGGCGGCAGCAGCTCATCGAGTCCGAATTTTACAATTGCGTGAGTTTGCCCGCCGCAGACTTCCATTATATTCCAATTTTTGGTTGTAATACCATGGATAAGCTCAGAATATTTTCGGGCAGCACCTGCATCCCTGTATTCATCAATGAACTTCATTACAGATCCTTCTTTTCTTCGCCCGTTAATTCATCAAGACCTTCAATTTCCTTAAGGTACTCAAATACTTTCATGGCTTCAGATTCATCAACTGTGTTAAGCGCGAATCCAACGTGAACAATAACATAATCACCAATTTTTGCATCAGGGGTGTAAGCAAGATTAACTTCTTTGATTATGCCGCCAAAGTTCACCCTCCCCATTTTCATTAACTCGCCGTTTGAATCGTCAATGCTTAAAATTTTCCCAGGGACTGCTAAACACATGGTAACTTTCTTTAATTTATATAAGTTGAATATTTCATTTGACCCAGCGAGATTCCACCATCACCCGGGGGCACCCTTTGCTGTGTATATACTTTAAATCCTTCTTCAGTAAGTCTGGTAATGCTTTTTTCGAACAGGTACTTATTCAAAAAGCAGCCGCCCGTAAGCAGCACTTTGGTAAAATTCAATTTTTGCGCTATTTGTACAATTGCTTCTGCCAGAGAATTATGAAATTTTGCCGCGATTATTCCTTTTGGTACAGATCCATTAAGATCAGTAATAATCCCTTTTATAATATTTTCCCAATTGAAAATCAGGGAATCGCCCGTTCCATCAATTGAAAAACTAAAATACTCATTTGTTTTGAAATCATCAGCGGCAAATTCCAATTCCATTGCCGCCTGTGCTTCAAAGCTTGCTGTATTTCTGATACCAATTATAGCCGATACACCATCAAACAACCTGCCGGCGCTTGTTGTTACCGGAGAGTTAATATTTTTTTCAAGCAACTGTTTTACCAGCCCTATATCATTTCTTTTAAGGAAAGAAATATTATCAAGCTCAGTAAACTCTTTTCCGTAAATACTATAAAGCAATGCGAGTCCGATTTTCCATACATCATGAATTGCCTGCTCGCCGCCGGGCAGCCTGAAAGGCTTGAAGTACGCAGCACGCCTGAAATTTACTCCCTGAGGCACAATAAACTCACCGCCCCAAATCGTTCCGTCAGTTCCGTAACCTGTTCCATCCCATGAAACACCCAGCAGGTCATCGCCATCGAGCTCATTTTCAGCCATACAGGAAAGAACATGCGCGTAGTGGTGCTGTACTTTATATAACGGCAATTGAAGTGATTCGGCATGTTTTGTCGAAATATAATCAGGATGTAAATCACATATTACCTTCTCAGGAGCAAGTTCATAAAAACTTCTTATATCATTTATAACACGCTTGAAGGCGTTAATTGATTCCACGTTTTCAAGATCACCAATATGCTGAGAAATGAAAACATTATTTAACTTATTTACTGCTATTGTATTTTTTAAGTGAGGACCTGCTGCAAGTGTTACTCCATTGATATTGTTTAACACAATCGGAAGCGGCGCGTAACCCCGTGCTCTGCGGAGCATTACTTCATTACCGCCGGCAATGCGAGCAATGGAATCATCAACATGTCTTAATATTTTCCGGTTATGAATAAGAAAGTAATCTGCAATATCCGCAAGTTTCTCGTATGCTTCAAGTTCATTAATGCAGATTGGCTCTTCCGAAATGTTTCCGCTGGTCGCGACAATTGGCAAGCCCAGTTCCTTCAGTAAAATGTGATGCAGGGGTGAATAAGGAAGCATAACTCCTAAATATGGATTACCCGCTGCGCATTCACTTGAAATTGCCGAGAGAATATTTTTCTTTTTCTTAAGCAGTACTATTGGCGCTTCAACTGAATTCAGCAGGCGCATTTCACTTTCGCTAACTTTACACTCCGCTTTTACCATTTCAATATTGGGGAACATCAGCGCAAAAGGTTTCTCGCTGCGCCGTTTTCTTTTTCGCAGTGTTTTTACTGCTTCAGCATTTGATGCATCACACAAAAGCTGGTAACCGCCAATTCCTTTTAACGCAATGATCTTTCCATCTCTTAACGCTTTTACTGCACCTAAAATTGCTTCATGTTTTTCATAAAGCACCGTGCCATCAATGCCGGTGAGCGTAACCTGCGGGCCGCACTTAGGACAAGCTGTAGGTTCAGCGTGAAATCTGCGGTTAAGCGGGTCGGAGTATTCCGCACTGCACTCCGGGCACATTTCAAACTCACCCATAGTTGTATTACACCTGTCATATGGCAAATCTGCAATTATTGAATATCTCGGACCGCAATTTGTACAGTTTGTGAACGGATAGAGATATCTTCTGTTATCCGGGTCAAAGATCTCTTCAAGGCAATCAATGCATGTTGAAATATCCGGCAATACAAGCGCGGTTTTGATGCCGGATTCTTTGCTTTCTCTTATTTCAAAAGATGTAAATCCTTCAGCATCCAGCCAGGTATGTTCAAAACTCTGAATGTAAGAGTTCTTTGGTTTATCAGTCTCGATTCTTATAATGAAGCTCTGGAGTGTAATACGTTCAGCTTCAGCATCTATAAAAACACCCTGTGAAGAATTTATGATCCACCCCTTTATGCCAAGCTCCTTTGCCAGCCTGAAAATGAAAGGGCGAAACCCTACACCCTGTACTACGCCCCGGATGACTATTTTAACTTTTTGTATCAATTTAAACTAAATGCTGCTCTCTAAGAAATCACAGAAACTACCGATACCCTCTCCTGAAGTACAAGATACTTCAAACACTTTAAGAGAGGGATTTATCTTCAGGGAATTTTGTTTAAGCTGCTCTATATTACAGTTTACATATGGCAGCAGATCAGTTTTATTTATGACCAGTACTTTGGAATTTATGAACATCTTTGGGTACTTTAGCGGTTTATCATCGCCTTCGGTAACGCTGATAACAACAATTTTCATATCTTCGCCCAGATCATACCCGGCGGGACAAACCAGATTGCCTACATTTTCAATGATGAGCAGGTCTGTTTGTACCAGGTCAAGGTTCTTAAGCGAATCATTAACAAGGTTAGCTTCCAGGTGGCAGCCGCCGTTGGTAATTATCTGAACCACCGGAACATTGTAGGCGGAAACGCGCTGCGCGTCAAGATCGGTCTGAACATCACCTTCAATAACAGATATGTTGACACGTCCGCTGAAATTCTCAATTATCTTTTCGACCAGGCTTGTTTTCCCCGATCCGGGTGAGCTTACCATGTTTACGGCAAACACGCCATTTTCCTCAAACTTCCCTCGTATTTCTGATGCTATTGCATCATTTTTTGCGAGTACTTTTCTTTCTATCTTTACTATTTCCATTTCGTCAGGAATTTATTTTACATTTCTGCAATTTTCAGTTCTTTTACTCTCAGTTCATCACCTGAAAGGATCTGTGTATTGGCGCTGCCGCATATGCTGCAAAGCAGCATCGGGATCTCTGTTGATGTTTCATTGCCGCAATCACTGCATTTAAGGCAAAAAGGTATATCAACAATTTTCATTACCGCATCATTAAGCTCTGTGCCGGAAGTAATCGCTTCGAAAGAGAATTTTAATGAATCAGCTACAACACCTGAAAAGGCACCGATTTCTACAACAACTTCGCGCACTTTCTTCAGTTCATCCGCAGATACGTTCTGCTTAACGGTTTCTATTATGTCCTGCGCAAGTGAAAGCTCATGCATGTTAATAATATCCCTTCATATACTTATACCAAACAGTACAAATATAGCATTTATCCCGAAATCTAAATATGATTTATCTTAGGAAAGTATGAAATGATATTAAACTTAACCCGCTGTTAATCAGATAATTAACCCGCATTTTTCAGAAGGGACAGCTGTTTGCCATGGTTTTATGATATCTTTGACCTTTTTTACAAGCTCAGGTATATTTCCCCTGATCTGGAATGATAGCCCCTGCCTGATAGTAAATGCGTCCTCAATTTCTATCACCAGAATTCTGATCTCGTCAGGAAAATTAAGATCCAGTGTTTTTGCGAGACCAATAATTTCCGGAAGGCCTGCGTAATGCGGAGAGCATGATTCTCTGCCAATAAGATCTTGTACGGAAAGTTCTCTTATGGTGCCAGGTGCATTTGTTGAAAGGATAGTATCTATTATCACAACCTTATCATACCCTTCCAGCAGGTCAAGCAGCATGAATCCGGCAGAGGCGACCTCAAAAACATCGACCTTGCTGCCGAATTCATCCCTTAAAACTCTAGCTGCTGCAAGCGCTGCACCATCATCACCCATTATATCGTTACCAAGGGCAAGCACCATAATCCTGTTCTGTTCAGTTTTCATCTTAGAATGTTCACTCCTGAAATTTTATCATGATTATTTTAACCAAAAATATCATCTTGAAATGGACTGTAATAATTGTTTCTGTTTATCGTAAATATTTATAACAATTGGAACTGTACCGGGAAGTGAGTGTGTAGCACATCCGTTACAGGGGTCATATGCCCTGAAAGCCATTTCGATCATGTTCAGCAATCCATCATCCGCTTTGCCTTCGTGAATGAGATCTTTAGCAGCCTTATCAATGCTCATAGCGATCCTTGCCGAATTATTCTGAGTAGCTACAATAAGGTTCACTTTTGTCAGAATACCTCTTTCGTCGGTTTCAAAATGATGAATGAGTGTTCCCCTTGGAGCTTCAACAACTCCAACCCCAAGTTTGGGAACTGCCGTGGGAAGTGTCCGGATATTTTCCCCGGTAATTTCAGGGTCATTAACCAATTCAACAATCTTCTCTGCAGCCTGGAGCATTTCAACAACCCTTGCCCAGTGATTAGCGAGTGTATGATGAACAGGTTTTGCACCGAGTATCTTAAAATACTCTTCATACGCCTTCTGTGATTCTTCTGTGGCCATACCAGCGGAAGCATTCAGCCTTGCAAGAGGCGCAACTGCATAAACACTTGTGTTCGCATCATCATTATATCCGTTCCATCCAAGTTTTTTAAGATAATTGAATTTTACATAGCTCCACGGTTCAACACGTTCGGCAATATGCTCCAGGTAATCTTTGATATCAAATTTAACAAATTCCTTTCCATCTGGATCAACAACCCTTAGCTTCCCATCGTAAAAGTTCACCCTGTTGTTATCATCAACCATGCCCATATAATAGGTACGGTGAGTGTAAGCGTCAGAAGTTATCAGTTTAACATAATCGTCATTTTTCAGTACAATATCTTTGAATACCTGCAGTGTGAAGCGGGCAAATTCAAGCGCTTCTTTTGCTGTTTCTTTAAATACCGGCAGGTCAGCAGGGTCAATACCTTTTGAAACCCCACCGGGCAAACCGAATACAGGATGTATCACTTTACCGCCAAGATAGTTGATTATATTCCTGACTTTGCGGCGCATATCAATTACCTTTTTACCTGTTTCAAGCCCTACCTTTTCTATGACTCCAAGAATATTTCTTTTGCTCTTATCGGCTGTAGGACCCACAATAAAATCTGGTCCGCCAAGCACATAAACATGCAACGCATGATCTTCAAGCATGAAAGCATTGTAGATGAGTTCCCGCAATTTACGGGCAGTTGGTGGAGGTTCAATGCTGTAAAGGCTATCAAGCGCCTTTGTGGCAGCCATATGATGCGCCGTTGGACAAACGCCGCATATGCGGCTGGTTATCTGCGGCATTTCTTCGGCAGGTCTGCCCAGACAAAAGGTTTCGAATCCGCGAATTTCAGGTATCTGGTAGTAAGCATGCTCCACTTCACCTTTTTCATCAAGCAGAATATCAATTTTTCCGTGCCCTTCAAGCCTTGTTATCGGGTCTATGGTAATTCTGCGTGTTTTCATGTATGAATTATCAGCTTTTGTTAAGCCTTCATTCCATTTTTCCTTAATTACTGTTTCCATTACGCGTCCTCCGTTATTTTTTTTCTGAGAAGAGAAGATGCCAGTCCGTACCTGTAAAACGTACCAACCGGATCAGGGATACCATCAAGCACTTTGTCAATTCCTGCCTCATCGTTTTCAGAAATATTTGAACAGATAGATGAAAGCATCTTTGCGCCCTGGTCTCTTACCCGAGAAGTGGGGCCAAAGCATCCGCTGCATGGCATATTGCCGCTGATGCATAATGCTTCGCATCCCGCGCGTGTAGAAGGTCCCATGCAAACCACGCCTTGCGAAAGCAGGCATTTTGATTTATCAAGCAGCACTTCATGCGGTCTGTAGAAGTGTTTAAAGGAAAGGTCTGAAGGTTTTGACTCTTTGCGCGGACATTCTTCACACAACGCTTCATCAGGTGAAAGTACGGTTCCTTTCGGAGGGAATTCACCTGAAAGCAGCGTCAAGACGGCCTGCTTCAGCAGTTTTGGTGTAGGCGGACATCCCGGCAGGTAATAATCAACATCAATTACCTGGTCAAGTGAGCGCACTAGATTCCTGATTTCAGGCAAAGTTACGTTTTGTGAATTATGTTTGAAGCTTAACATCGGCCTTGTCTTTTCAGGATTAACCACAGAAGGCGCCTCCTGGTACATATATTCCATGATCTGCGTGCGTGTAAATTCATTGGCAAGCGAGGGTATCCCGCCCATATGGGCACATGAGCCGTATGCGATGACCACTTTGCTTTTTCTTCTGATCAGACGGGCCATTTCTTCCTGCTCGGAAGTCCGGATGGCGCCGTTAATCATAGATGCGAAAATCGAGCCATCTTCCATTGCCTCAACATCGTTCTTTTTGAAATCCATTGCTACAGGCCAAAAAATAATATCAACTGCGCCCGCTACCATTAAAATATCTTCAGCAAGATCAACAACCGATTCTTCGCAGCCTCCGCAGGAGGCGCACCAGTAAAACGCAAGTTTAGGTTTATCAGACATGACTTAACTCCTTCCTGCCGGTCAATGATTCTGTATGCTCATCTGTCATTTCTTCCAGTTCCTTATCCAGAATACTTATCTGTTTTGGTACAGAAAGAGGCCCAAGAGCTTTTAGTTTTTCGACCATATCGTTAATTACAGTTTTAACTTTTTCCCCTTCAGAAGCAGATATCCATTCAAGTCTGAATCTTTCATCATCAATACCAAGCGAACTCAGCATTCTTTTCAGCAGGCGGAATCTCCTCAGCATTTTGTAATTACCTTCGGAATAATGGCAATCACCGGGGTGGCACCCGCCGATAAGGACGCCATCGGCCCCGCTCGAAAATGCCTGGAGTATAAACTGCGGGTCTACCCTGCCGGAACACATTATTCTTATTACCTTAACATTCGGGGCATATTTCAGCCGTGAAACGCCGGCAAGATCTGCAGCTGTATAAGTACACCAGTTGCAGAAGAACGCTACAATTTTTGGTTCATAATTTTTATCAGGCATGTTCAGCCTCCATTTCTTCCAGTTCTATATCTGCAAATTTTAGCAATCCGTCTATTTCACTGAATATCTGTTCATCTTCAAACAGATTCTGTATAATAGAGCCTGAGGGACATGCTGCAACGCACGTTCCGCATCCTTTGCATAATGCTTCGTTAATAACAGCTTTCTGAGTACTATCGTTAAATGATATTGCTGAATAAGGACATATCGGTATGCATGATTTACATCCCGAACAGAATTTTTCGATAATGCTTGCAGTATTTGGTTCAAGTTCAATGCTGCCGGCGCTGATAAGCGAAAGTACTTCAGCAGCAGCGGCTCCCGCCTGCGCAACAGAATCAGGGATATCTTTTGGTCCCTGGCATGCTCCGGCAATAAAGATACCATCGGTGAAAGTACTTACCGGTGCGAGTTTTGGATGTCTTTCAAGGAACCATCCTTCGTTAGAGCAGGATATATTGAACATTCGCCTAATATCACCTGCATCAACGCGGGGTTCAAGTCCTACAGCCAAAACAACCATATCAACAGGCACTCTTCTCACAACGCCAACCAGCGTATCTTCAACCCTGATAGTAAGCTTGTTCTCCTCTTCGGGAACCAGCGCCCAGTCAGTCACTTCAGATACACGTCCGCGTACAAAATGCACACCTTCTGTCATCAGCTTATCATAGAATTCCTCATATCCCTTGCCGGGTGTGCGCATATCAATATAGAAATTGTAAACCTGCGCGCCGGTATGCTCTTTGATAAGGTGGGCAAGTTTTAATGAATACATACAGCATACCTTTGAGCACCATTTATGCGCTTTCTGGTCACGTGAGCCGACACAATGAATGATACCAACTGATTTTGGTTTCTTGCCATCCTTTGTTACAACTTCACCTGCTGTTGGACCTGAAGCATTAACAAGCCTTTCAACTTCCAATGAAGTATAAACGTTGGGATATTTACCATATCCGTACTGCGGAGAAAGCTCAGCATCATATGGTTTAAATCCTGTGGTTAAAATTACCGTGCCTACATTAATTTCTTTGTATTCAGGTACCTGTTTCAGATCGATCGCCTTGCGGTCACATGCTTCTATACATGTTTTTTTACACCTGTGACTCTTGAAATCAATACAGGTTTCAGGGTCGAACAGAACTACCTGCGGTGTTGCCTGCGGGAAAGGAATGTAGATCGGTTTTCTTTTGCTTAACTTCTGATTGAATTCATCAGGATACTTAGCTTCTTTATAAATGCAGGCATCAATGCACTCCATACAACCAACACACAGCTCTTCTATAACATAACGCGGTTTTCGTTTTATATTGACTTTGTAATTGCCTACAAATCCTTCGACCTTTTCAACTTCCGAATATGTCCACAAAGTAATATTAGGATGCGATTTCACAGCGGACATTTTGGGAGTTAATATGCATGCGGCGCAATCAAGCGTTGGGAATGTTTTATCAAACATTGCCATATGCCCGCCAATGGTCGGCTCACGCTCAACCAGGTAAACATGTTTGCCGGCATTGGCAATCGTAAGCGCTGCGGTTATGCCCGCAATTCCGCCGCCAACTATTAATACATCCGGGTTTACCGGAACTGTTTTCTTTTCAAGAGGTTTATGGAAGAATACCCTTTGAATTGCGGCCTGGGTCAGTGCTTTGGCTTTCTGTGTAGCAGAAAGTTTATCTGTATGAACCCATGATACATTTTCGCGGATATTTACCATATGGAAAAAATAAGGATTGAGTCCCGCCTTTTCAGCGGCAACACGGAATGTGTGCTCGTGCAAAAGCGGCGAACAGGACGCAACGACGATCCTGTTAAGACCCAGTTCTTTGATATCTTTCTGTATCAGTTCCTGACCCGGATCTGAGCACATGTATTTGTAATCACGGGATATCTTTACACCGGGCAATGTTGAGGCGAATTTCTGTACTTCTTCCACATCTACCATAGAGGCGATATTATGCCCGCAATGACAGACATAAAATCCGATCTTGGGTGTACCATTTCCATTTGTATTAAACATATACCGGCTTACCTCCTTCCATTATCCTGTAAAGATTTTCCGGCTGAGCAAACAAACGGTTTATGCCGAGTTTTTTTGGTTCTATACCAAGAGCAAGCCCCAGAAGCTGGGTAAAATAAATAACGTCAATCCTGGTATCTGTTTTGAACTTCTTATCAATGTTTGTCTGGTAACACTCCAGATTAAACTGGCATAAAGAGCAGGCTGTAGTAACAACATCGGCTCTTCTTTTCTTCGCTTCGTGCAGAATAATATAACTTAAGGGAAGTGCAACTTCCTGGATAGTGCCGGTTAAGCTGGCGCCGCAGCAACGGGTTTTCATAGACCAGTCAACTACTTCAGCACCCGCTGCTTTAAACAGTTTATCCATTGTAACAGGATTTCTCTGGTCATCAAAGGTAGAGTATGGTCTCACCGTCTGGCAGCCATAATAAGAGGCTACCCTGATACCCTTCAGCGGTTTTGTAATTCGTTTTGTTATCTCCTGTTCGCCCAGATCGTTTATCAAAACATCAATTGGGTGTCTTACCCTGGCTTTTGCGTTATACTCCAGCCCTGATTCCCTTAATGCGGCTTTTATAACAGCCATATCTTCGGGGTTATCCTCAAGGAATTTCTGAGTTTTCAGCAGGATCATATAACAGGCGCTGCATGGAGCCACAATATTCACTTCTGATTCATCTTTCATCTGCTGTTCGGCAAGCGCAAGGTTCCTTGCGGCAAGAACGAACGCTTTTTTTTCATCAACCGCCATATACGCAGTTGCCCCGCAGCAATTCCAGTCGTTCAGCTCTTCGTATTCAATACCAAGCGCGTCAAAAACAGCCAGCAAAGATTCTTCGTAAAGTTTACCCGTGCTTTTTAAAGAGCATCCGGGATAATAGATATATTTCATACGGCAGATGCCTCCTTTAAAGCCGAAGAGTTAACTTTAGCTTTGCTAATTGAATTATCTTCTACGCTTTGCAGAAGTCTCTTTAAAGATCTTTTATCTTTGATCCTTTCAGTTTTGAGGGATATTCTGCCCCTCATCCACAGCTTGAAACCCAGGGCCATGTTCTTGAACAGCATGAACGGATTGGTTTTAAGATACATTTTAACCAATAACGGACCTTCGCTGTTCCGGCCGTTATTTAAGACCTGGTTAAAGAAATTGTTTGCTAAAATTGAGGCAGGTGATTTTTTAGGATAATAATTACCCAGTATGGATTCTCTTTTCAGAGCATACATCACATCGGTAATTTTGATTCCTTTGGGGCACTCAACAGTACATGCATAACATGAGGCGCAAAGCCATACTGTTGATGATGTTAATACTTCTTCTTTGAATCCTTCACGCACCATCTGGATTATTTTTCTTGGAGTATAATCCATGTAATGGCTAACCGGACATGCAGCACTGCAGGTACCGCACTGAATACAGCCATATAATTTCTCACCGTGAGCTGATTTGGCTATCTTATCTCTGAAACTCTTATCAAGTTCACTTTCATACTTGATCCTTCTGCGTATCTCAACAATATCTTTAGCTGCATTATCCAGCGCAAAGGATTCCGCAAATACGGTTTTATCCATAAAGCAGAACTCTCCTTTGATTTTAGATTTACCAGATAATTTTACTTACTAAATGTACGATATTATTAACTGCAATTTCAACCTCGGCAGACAGTTTCGTTCCGGATTCAAATGAAGAAGCTTCTATTCCATATATAGTTAATTCTTGCGGCAGATTACCAAGAGAGGCTGAAAGATATATAGCTTGCGGTACGCTGAACAGATGAGTGGAGAACTTAAAAAGTTCTGACGGCAATATTGAGCCTGGAGCTGAGAATTCGTGAATCGTTCCCGGTTTTGAGCCTGACTGCACTGCATCAATCAGGATCACTTTTTTTCTTCCGGTCCATTTATTAATTAGTTCGGCGCCATCGCCGTTATTTTCAATAACTTCAATTCCTTTCAGATCATAATTTCTGAGCTTTCTTGCAGCAAGAAGTCCCGCGGCGTCATCACCGCGGTATTCATTGCCTATACCTATAATCAGTATTCCGGGATCAGTCATTTTAAATCAGCAGGATATTTACTCCCTTTGAATGTCTAATTTCAAAAAATGTGTTGCGCACGAAATGCATGGATCATAATTTCTAATTGCCTGTTCACATTTCCATACCAATTCTTTTTCAGGCAGATTGATAAGGGAGGGTACAAAATTCCTGAGATCATTTTCAATCGTCTTCTGGTTCTGCGATGTTGGCGGAACGATCTTGGCGTCTTCTATCAAACCTTCAGAATTAACCCTGTACCTGTGATAGATCATCCCTCTCGGGGCTTCGGTGCAGGCGTATCCTGTTGCTTCTGAGGGTTCCACCTCAACTGCAGGGCTATCGGGCATTCTGTAATTATCAATTATTCTCAAAGCCTCTTCACATGAATAAATAGTCTCAATTCCTCTTACAATTATGCTCTTAAATGGATTATAACATTCCTTGCCCAGGCCTGTTTCGGCAGCAATTTCTTTGCAAAGTGGCGTAAGTTTATCATAATTCAGGTTATACCTGGCAATAGGGCCAACAAGATAGTTGCCCCTTTCGCGGATCCGGGAATGCAGCGCATGAGAGTGCTCTACGTGTTCTTCCCTGAAATGGAAGTCGTACTGCTCAGGTGAGATATCAACACCCTTGGTTGAAATTATGCGCCCTTCATTAAAAGGATATTCATCGGGGTGTACCAGTGAAACGCATTCATAATCCTGGAAAAATTCCGGGAACTTAAGCGTTGCTGCGAACTTTGCGGTTTCGATGGCCGCATCCCTTGCCCAGCAGATATCATCGTGCATCTTCATAAGCTCTTTTCTTGTCGGGACTTTGTAGAATCCACCCACTTTGACATTGATAGGATGAATCTCTCTGCCTCCCACCAGATTCATAATATCATTACCGATCT
Source organism: Ignavibacteria bacterium (assembly GCA_041859235.1). Taxonomy (GTDB): domain Bacteria; phylum Bacteroidota; class Ignavibacteria; order Tepidaquicellales; family OLB5; genus OLB5. The sequence goes on from JBHEKV010000186.1 coordinate 20,543, forward strand.
TTTTAAGGCGCAGCGCCTTCTTAACAATTTCCGGGTAATCTTTAGCCATCTGAACAACATCATCATATCCCAGAAAATCCGGCGCATGAAGCATATACAAATGCAGGGTATGACTTTCTATCCATTCACCGCAGTATAAAAGTCTTCTAAGTTCTCTTATCTCCTGAGGAATGTTAACATCAAAGGCATTTTCCATTGCATGAACCGCGCTCATTTGGTAAGCAACCGGGCATATCCCGCAAATTCTCGCGGTGATATCCGGAGCTTCGCTGTAAGGTCTGCCCCTTAAAAATGCTTCAAAGAAGCGAGGCGGTTCAAAGATCTCAAGTCTTACATCAGATACTTCGTTATTTTTAATTTTCAGATACAGCGCGCCTTCTCCTTCAACCCGCGCTATATAATCTACTTTAATAGTCTTATTTTTCATTTGCTTCACTTTCTTTTCTAAACGCTTCGGCATATGCATTAAAGCTGCGGAAAGCAGTCATTATCTCAAATTTGGTACTTCCCATTTCTTTGAATTGTTTAGCAAGTGCCGCGGTATTTGCCGAATCCATAGGTCCATAACATCCAAAACAGCCCCGGTTATAAGAAGGGCAAAGCGCATTGCAGCCTGTCTGGGTAACCGGTCCCATACACTGAACATTGTGAGCAGTCATGACGCACACATTGCCCTTAAGCTTGCAATCAATGCAAACGCTGTAACTCGGGATATTAGGTTTCCTGCTGTTCAAAAACGCGTTCAATACTTCAATAAGCTGATATTTATTAATAGGGCATCCCCTCAATTCAAAATCAACATGTACAAAAGCGTTAACAGGAAGAGACCTGTCGAGTGTTGAAATATATTCCGGTGATGCGTAAACTATCTTTGTAAATTCCTGGGTATTTTTCCAGTTCCTAAGCGCCTGGATTCCGCCGGCAGTAGCGCATGCGCCAATAGTTATGAGTACTTTACAGTCTTTTCTGATCTGCCTGATTTCTTCAACATTTCTTGGTGTTGTAATACTGCCTTCCACCAAACCAATATCATAGGGTCCTTTCAGCATTTTGCTCGAGGCTTCGGGAAAATAAGCAAGTTCTACACCGCCCAGCACATCAAGCAATTCGTCTTCAGCATCAAGCAATGAAAGCTGACATCCGTCACATGAAGACATTTTGAAAACAGCCAATCTCGGTTTCTTATTTGCCATTATATTAAAGCTCCTTTATCTCAAAAATATCGGTTACGTTGCTAAAACTGAAAACAGGTCCATCTTTGCATACAAAACTGGGGCCGTACTGGCAATGCCCGCAGAATCCCAGCGCGCATTTCATATTTCTTTCCAGTGAAACATAGATCTCTTTTTCAGCAATACCGTTCTTAACCAGTTCATCCACCGCATATTTCATCATGATCTCAGGACCGCATACCATAGCCATTGTTTTTTCGGGGTTAAGATCAACATAGTTCAGCAAAGTAGTCACCACGCCAACATGTCCGCGCCATGTACTATCAGCCCTGTCAACGGTAACTTCGATCTGTATATCATATTTTTTTCGCCAGCTTTCAAGCTCAACCGGATAGAGTATATCCCTGGGCGTTCTTGCACCATAGAGTAAAACAAATTTGCCGTATTGTTTGCGGTGTTTTAAAATGTGGTAAATAGAAGGTCTAAGCGGAGCCAGACCAATACCGCCCACAATTATACAAACATCTTTACCTTTAGCTTCTTCAAGCGGCCAGCTGGAACCAAACGGACCGCGTAAGCCAATTATATCACCTTTTTTTAATTTCGAAAGAACATTAGTAACATATCCGACTTTATGTATAGTATGCAGCAAGGAATTCTTTTTAGATGAATCTGAACTGATCGAAATAGCAGACTCTCCAACGCCAAAAGCATAAAGCATATTGAACTGCCCCGGCTTAAAGCGGAACTCTCTTTTTTCATCGCTATCATAAACAAGCTCTATTGTGAACACATCTTCAGTTTCCCAAAAGATCTTTTTTACCTTCACGGCTTCAGGTGTCATCGGATCTAACTTCATTAAACCTGATTTATTATTGTCCATTTTCCTGAATAATTATACACGTTTATATACATCAAGCAGCTGCATCCGGGTTGATTGCAGGCGCTGCTCTAAAATATGAGCAAATCTTTTAAGCATTTCGTAACCCATTTTAGGGTCATCTTCACACTTGTTCCTTAGACACTCGCCATCAAGAGCAATTGCCCTCACTTCTTCGAGCGCATGAGCCTCGAAATGCCATTTGTACGGAGATACTATCCATGACCAGCCAAGTATCTGACCGGGGCCAACGGTTAATATCCTGAGATTTCCTTTGTCTCTGCCGTTGATCTCTAAAGCAACTTTGCCTGTCCTGATAAGATAGAACTTTTCAGCTTTATCACCTTCCTTAAAGATAACTTCATCTTCATGGTAAACAACATTAGAGGCGCAACCTGTTATCTGCTTCAGGTAGTTTTCATCAAGGTCCTTCATGAATGGATGATTTCTTAAAATTCCTGAAAGGTCTTCCATGTTTTTCTTATTTATATTTATGATTTTGTTTTTGGTGAATTTCTTATTTTTTCAACTTCTCTGGTTATATCTATGCCGACCGGGCACCAGGAAATACACCTGCCGCAGCCAACACATCCTGATGTTCCGAACTGATCTATCCATGACGCAAGTTTATGCGTCATCCACTGGCGGTATCTTGCCTTCGGCGAAGTCCTGAAATTACCGCCTGCGACCTTGGAATAATCAAGGCTGAAACATGAATCCCACCTTCTCCATCTTTCGGTATGTTCACCGGTAAGATCAGTGGTATCTTCCAGGGTATGGCAAAAACAGGTAGGGCAAACCAAAGTACAGTTCGCGCATGAAAGACAGCGCGAAGCAATTTCTGCCCAGTTCGGATGATCGTGGTTATGATAGAGCAGTTCTTTAATTCCCGCAGTATTCATTGAGCGTTTCATATTAAGCTCTGCCGATGCGATCCTGGCTTCAGACGCTTTTATCTGTTCTTCTGAGGCGGCAGTAGTATCAAGCTTTGCGGCCAGCTCTTTTCCTTTTTCTGAAGAATCATCCAGAACAAAATAATGCTCATCTCTGGTTATCACTTCAGTTAAAGAAATATCATAACCTTCTTTCGCTTTTGGCCCTGATTTCATGGATACACAAAAGCACGTAGATGCCGATTGTGTACAGTTTACAGATATAATAAAAATATTGTTCCTTACATTATTGTAATAACTATCGGCAAAAAGATCATTTTTAAATACTTTATCCTGAATAAAAATCGCTTTCAGCTCGCATGACCTGACGCCAAGAAAAGCGTATTTAGGAACAGGTTCTTCTGAATGAGTTAATTTAAATCCCCTGCCATCGCGATCGGCTTCCCATAGCTTCATTCTTTGCGGGAAAAGGAATTTTTTCCATGATTGGGGTCCGACAACATAACCAAAAAGAGAGTCATCGCGGCGCTTAACCAGCCTGTATGATCCCGCTTCCTGTTCATCTCCCCAGCCAACGGGCAGATCATTAATGCTCTCTATTTCATCGTATACAATTGCACCATCCTTAACGATAGGTCCAATAACAGTATAGCCGTCTTTTTTTAGAATACCAATAATTTTATCTAAATTACTTTTATCTATTGTTTTCATTGCTTCTTTTTTCCATGTACAGCAGTAACAGTTGAATTCAGCCCGCCCCGCGGTGTAAACTCACCCTTTACTTCCATCCATTTAGGCTTTAATAAACCAACAAGGTCATCCAGGATCCTGTTGATCACATTTTCGTAAAATATTCCTTCATTTCGAAACGATTGTAAGTAGAACTTGAGAGATTTGAGCTCGACGCATTTTTTGCCGGCAATGTAAGAAATAGTGATAACGCCAAAATCAGGCTGTCCTGTCTTTGGGCAAACAGAGGTGAATTCATTGGCACGGTGAATTATAAGGTAGTTTCTTTGTGGAAAGGAATTGTCAAAAGCTTCTAACAGGCCGGTTTTGGCCGGATCGGTCTTAACGGGATTGAACTTTTTCATAGTTTGCAGGTTCCTTTAATAATTTTACTTGATTTACAGCAAAATTATCAAAATTTGCTCAAAAAACTATCCATCTTACACTTCAAAAATATCATTTTTATTATCAATTTATTATGACGCAAATCATAGGTTTTATGCCCTAAAATTTGTTATTTTTAAAAAAATTTTGTTTCAAAATTTAATATATAATGCCATGAAATCCAGTTTGTACATCATAATTTTTACACTCTTGCTATCAGGTACAATATTTTCACAAATGCCGCTCAAGAAGGGCAGCGAGCTTTGTTCAGAGAGAAAAATGTCATTGCCCCATTCATTTTATGAAAGTGATTCACCTAACTCACCAAAGCACACTTTTGACGTACTTGATTACAAAATGAATCTTGATATCAGGAGCTGTTTCATTTCCCCTTATCCCAAGTCATTTACAGGAAGCATCATTGTAAAATTCAGAATTGATACAGCTCTCAGTTCAATAAATCTGAATGCAGTTAATACATCGATTGTTGTGTCATCAGTTGGTTTAAGCGGAGCATCTTTTACTCATTCAGGCAACATTTTGACTGTTAACTTAAACAGGCAATACAATCCGGGTGAAGTTACAGAGGTGCTGATAAATTATTCACACAACAATGTGAGTGACGGAGCGATCTATGCAGGCAATGGCGGTTTCTTTACCGATGCTGAACCCGAAGGCGCAAGGAAGTGGTTCCCCTGCTGGGATAAACCTTCTGATAAAGCAACAGTGGATATTACACTGAAGGTACCTGCAAATGTTAAAATTGGTTCAAATGGCAGATTGAATGATTCTACTTTAACAGGTGATACATTATATTATCACTGGATCAGCCGTGACCCCGTTACAACTTACCTGACTGTTTTAACCGGAAAAGTAAATTACAATTTAAATATTATTTACTGGCCGAAAATCTCAAATCCATCTGAATTAGTACCAATAAGGTTTTATTCTAATTCAGGTGAAAACCCGGCAGCAATGATGACTATGTTCCCGAATATGATAACTTACTTTTCACAAAAATTCGGTGAGCATGGTTTTGAAAAGAACGGATTTACAACAGCTCCCGCATCAGGGTTTACCTGGGGCGGAATGGAAAACCAGACATTGACCACTTTATGCGCAAACTGCTGGAGCGAAAATTTGATTTCGCATGAATTTGCTCATCAGTGGTTTGGCGATATGATTTCACCGGCAACATGGGCTGATATATGGCTTAACGAAGGTTTCGCAACATACAGCGAAGCATTGTGGTATGAAAAGACCGGCGGCTACTCATCATATAAGAGCGATATTAACAGCGATGCAAGCGGTTACCTGAGCGGCAACCCCGGATGGCCAATATACAATCCTGATTGGGCAATTAACACGCCGCCTTCAGGCACATTATTTAATACTGCAATAACATATAATAAAGGAGCATGTGTATTGCATATGCTTAGATATACCGTAAATGATACTAATGTCTTCTTTAATATGCTGCGCGGTTATGCGATGGATACAGCAAACTTCAAGTATAAATCTTCGGCAACTGATGATTTTACAGCAAAAATAAGCCAGTTATACGGACAGGACCTTTCATGGTTTATCAACCAATGGGTAAAGCAGCCTAATCATCCTGTTTACGCAAATTTATACCAGTTCTATAATAATGGCAATGGCACATGGAATGTCGGTTTCCAGGCAATACAAACGCAATCCAACACACCGTTCCACAGAATGCCGCTGACTTTGAAGATAACTTTTACAAGCGGGCCTGATACAACTATCCGTGTTGATAATACAGCCAATAACCAGATCTGGATATGGAACTTTAACAGGCAGCCGAATACTTTTGCATTTGATCCGAATAATGATATAGTCCTTAAAACAGGTTCGACCGTTGCGGGAACAGTACCGGGAGTAACAGGAATATCATCAACAAATAATGAATTCCCGGCTGTATTTGCGTTAATGCAGAACTATCCAAACCCATTTAACCCTGTAACAAATATCAGGTTTGATATACCGAAACGTTCCAATGTTTCATTAATAGTATACGATATTACAGGAAAAGCAGTTAGTGAAATATACAAAGGCCTTAGCGACCCGGGTAAATATACAGCAGATTTTGATGCTTCGAAATTGGCATCCGGTGTTTATTATTATGTGATGACATCAAGCTCCGATAATGGCGGAGTAATATTTAAAGATGTTAAGAAAATGGTTGTTCTTAAATAAAAATCATAGAATTATGCTTCCAAAGGCGTTCAGTAAACTGAACGCCTTTTTTTGTGCTCAAAAAAGAGTTATTTTAAGCTCAATTAATCAACATTAATTGACCAAAACTGAATGAAATTCATACTATATATAATTTTAACTGCCCTGTTAATTCCAATTAGCTTGCTTTCACAAGCAGAAAGCAAAAGAGGCAGTGATCTCTGTTCTGAAAGAAAGCGTTCAATGACGTATATATCTTTTGAAAGTGACTCGCCGAATTCTCCAAAACATTCATATGATGTTCTGGATTATAAACTGAACCTGGATATCAGAAATTGTTTTCTGACACCGTATCCCCGCTCTTTTACGGGAAGCGTTATCGTAAAATTCAGGGTTGATACCGCACTGAGTTCAATTAACCTGAATGCATTAAATTCCTCCTTAGTGGTAAGTTCTGTAGGATTGAGCGGTGTATCATTTACTCATACCGGAAATATACTTAATGTAGTACTTAACAGGGTTTATAACCCCGGTGAAGTAACAGAAGTACTTGTTAATTATTCCAGGAATAATGTCGTTGACGGCTCAATTTATACAGGCAATGGCGGTTTTTTCACAGACGCTCCGCCGGAAGGCGCAAGGAAATGGTTCCCCTGCTGGGATAAACCTTCTGATAAAGCAACTGTTGATATAACCGTAAAGGTCCCGGCTAATGCTAAGATAGGGTCAAACGGCAGGCTGAATGATTCTACAATTACAGGTGATACCGCGTATTATCACTGGATAAGCCGCGACCCGGTTGCTACGTATCTTGTGGTTTTGACAGGCAAAGTAAATTATAACCTCAATATTGTTTACTGGCATAAGTTATCAAATCCGTCTGATAGCATTCCGCTGAGATTCTATTTTAACCAGGGCGAAAATCCAACAGCTATGCAGAATGTGCTTCTTAATATGACAACATATTTTTCACAGAAATTTGGTGAACACGGATTTGAAAAGAACGGTTTTGCTACAGCGCCTGCACCCGGTTTCAGCTGGGCGGGAATGGAAAACCAGACACTGACAACTTTGTGCCCGAATTGCTGGAATGAGAACCTTGTCTCTCATGAATTTGCCCATCAATGGTTCGGCGATCTTGTAACATGTGCAACCTGGGCTGATGTATGGCTAAATGAAGGGTTTGCGACCTATTGCGAATCATTGTGGTATGAAAAAACCGGCGGTTACACAGCATACAAGAATGATATCAACAATACTGCCACAGCATATCTGCAGAGCAACCCGGGGTGGCCAATCTACAATCCTCAATGGGCAATTGTTACACCTGATATAAATACACTTTATAATACTGCAATAACATATAATAAAGGAGCCTGCGTTCTGCATATGTTAAGGTATGTGCTGAATGACACGAATGTTTTTTTCAATTGCCTGCGCGGTTATGCAATGGATACAGCTGACTTTAAATACAAGACCGCAACGACCGATGATTTTACGGCTAAGATAAGCCAGATTGCAGGACAGGACCTAACTTGGTTTATGGATCAGTGGGTAAAACAGCCTAATCACCCTGTTTATTCCAATCTATACCAGTTTGCTGATCTTGGAAATGGCAGCTGGAATGTGGGTTTCCAGGCAAAACAAACTCAAACGAATACGCCATTTCACAGAATGCCGCTGACAATCAGGATTACATTTGCCTCAGGACCAGATTCAACTTTCAGGATAGATAATACTTCCAATAACCAGATATGGATTTGGACATTTAACCGGCAGCCAACTGCTTTTGCGTTTGACCCGGGTAATGATATAGTTTTAAAAACAGGTACAACCGCCGCGGGTGTCGTTCCGGGAACTATAGGAATTTCAATTAACACCAGCGAACTACCAAGAGTATTTTCACTGAAACAAAACTATCCGAATCCATTTAACCCGGTTACAAAAATTAAATTCGATGTTCCTAAACATTCTAATGTGACATTGAAAGTATTTGATGTAACAGGCAGCCTTGTAACTGAAATATATAATGGATTAAGTGAACCGGGTGTATACACAGCGGATTTTGACGCAGTAAATTTGGCATCAGGAATTTATTATTATGAAATAGCCGCGACTTCTGAAGCAGGAAGCCTGTTGTTCAAAGACGTTAAAAAAATGGTTGTA
>JBHEKV010000199.1:0-6127 GCA_041859235.1 Ignavibacteria bacterium
GTGTTTTTGCTTAATTCCTGCGCAAGGTAAGTGTTTATCTTTGTTCCTGCATCAAGTGAGAGTGCAGTTAGTAACAATAAAACGATCAGAAGAAAGTTCTTTTTACACATTATAATATAAATTAAATGTTCTTAAAAAAGCTTCCCGAAATTATTCTAATTTCGTCCTCCGGAAGTTATGTTAATTAAACTTTGCTGTGAAACGAACAACGAAACTTGTTAATATTCAAATATATTGAACAGTTTGCGTGATAACAATTCAATAATCTTTTTACACGCTCAATACAGTAATTATCAGCATATTAACTGTCCTGTTCAGCATTAATATTCTGCAAATGCGCAAAAAAAAGCCCGGCTCATAAGCCGGGCTTTTTTGAATATTTTAAAATAATTGAGTTATTTAATCAACATCATTTTCTTAATGGATGTATACCCGGGCGTTTCCAGTCTGTAGAAATACACACCCGTGGCAAGATTCTGCGCGTTGAAATCATACGTATACTTGCCCGCGTTATAATTGCCGTTGATAAGCTCTGCAACCTGCCTGCCGGCAATATCATATACTGCCAGCTTAACGTTACCTGCTTTGGATATATCGAACCTGATATTTGTTGAAGGGTTGAATGGATTCGGATAGTTCTGGTACAGGTAAAACGATTCAGGGACCTCATTGCTGATAGTATGAATTCCTATAACGTTGTTTGTAAGAATACTTACATTTCTGGTATGAACAGGTGTACCGTTAGGACCCGAGCCTTTTACAGTAATGGTATATGTACCCGCCGTAACGTTACCTGAAGTTACAACCTTCATTCTCAGTGAATCAGGGTAGCTGGTTAATGAATCAAGCGGTGTATCGGTAGTTTTGTTCACAAATGAAACAGAAATCGTTCCGGATCCCGGCGGCGGTGCCACTGTTGCGGTGAACTTAACTGAATTGCTGTATAGTTTAACTGCGGGTACAGATACCCAAATATATGAACTATCCTGTATGCTGTTAAGCGAATCTGTTGCAGGATTCACTTTCATCGCGTAATCAGGGAAGTATGAACCCATTGTCTGGAAGCTGCAATTCCTTGCATCATACCAAACCGCATATCCCGTTATTGGATTTGCTGTCATCCCGTCATAATCACCCCTGTAGCAATTCTGGTTTGCGCCGCAGGCAGGGCAAGGATAAGTGAAAGTTGCATTTGATATTCTTTGGTTTGGCGCGAATGTAGTTCCGCCTGTTGTTGAATATGTACCCCAAACTCCTGTAGTATAACTTGCTGGATTCTCGCGGGTATCATACCATTTTATGTAGAGCTTGCCTGTAGTGTTTTCACACCATATTGCGGGAAACCACTGGTCGCTTAGTTCAGGACTGGCATTATCATTTACCGTAATTTTTGATGACCAGTTAACACCCTGATCTGAACTGTACTGAAGAATAATATCAGGTTTATTTCCACTGCCCGAGGGTACATTTGAAGCGTAAACTAAATAAAGCCTGCCTCTGTATGGTCCGTTTGAATTATCCATAGCTATCATAGGATAAGGTCTTGTTCTTGCATTATTGATAACAAGTCTTGGTACAGAATTAAGCGTTCCAACATATCCGGCAACATTTAATGCAGAAACTACTGAAAAAGTAGCACCGCCATCTGTTGAACGATGAAAAGTGTAGTTAACTGCATACTGCTGACCTGTATTTGTTACATATATTACACATCCGCCGTTTGTTGAACCGTTGGGTCCGACTGCAATCATTGTTCCGGGAACTGTATTGCTGTACGAATATGTCTGGTTCCATGTCAGGCCCATATCTGTACTTCTTGAAAAATTACCGGGAGTAATGGCTGCATAAAGGTAACTGGCATAAGGACCCGTACCTGACATTTCTGCGGCCACAGTGTTTCTGTCATTCCCCGAAACTGTAAAAATAGGTGCTGTCCAGCTGTTTCCGTTGGAAGTTGATAAGTATATATACTGATTGCTTACACCTGAAGCATAAACAAGTGTGCCGTTTGCAAGGTATGCTGACCATGGATCACAACAGGTACCGGCGGGGTAACTCGGCTGATTTAAGGTCCATGTTAAGCCGCCATCCATGGTATTTCTTGCAAACTGCGGCGGTGAACCGGGACCATTTGCGCCAACAAATATCTGAAGTGGATTCAGCGGATTAGTTGATACATGCTGTTCAGCGTAATCTATACCTATGTTATGATTATCAAAGCCGTCGATATCAGTTATAACATCCAGATTCCCGTCCTGCTCAAGTGCCCGCGGATGGTTCATATATTCCCAGGTGGGCTGGTCTATATTCGGATTATTATCGTCATAATTTCTGCCGATAAAATCCTGTGCCTGAAATAATAATACACCTGCCGTTACAAAAAAACATAACAAAACAATTTTGGTAATATTTTTCATTTGAGATAGTTTAGTTGATGGATAAATTTATTTATATATAATAATATAGTGATATTTCAAAACTAAAAAAAGTCTTCTTGAATAGAATCAATACTTTGCCCGTATACATACTAAAATTGGCATAGTTACTGCAGATAAGGAGAATTGCACAAGTAGGCTCGGGCTGGAGGTATCAGGAAAGAACTTTGCCAAGAGAAAAAAGTAAGGAGTAATATGCTCCCCTCTCCGTTTGGGAGAGGGGCTGGGGGGTGAGGGCATAATACCGCAATATTCTCTATTTTCTCTGCCACGCATAGTGAATGAGCTAATAATAAAAAAGGCTTGCTGAAATTCAGCAAGCCTTGTGAAAATCAAGTTTAATTACTGTTTACCTTACCACCTTTGCTCAAAAACAAGCCAGGAAAACAAGGTTAGCAAAATAACTCCGTTATTTTACCAGTATCATCTTCTTTATGCTTGTGTAATCAGGTGTTTCAAGTTTATAGAAGTAAACGCCTGTTGAAAGATTTTCTGCATTAAAGTCAAATGAATATTCGCCTGCGCCGTAATTTGCGTTAACTATTTCAGCAACCTGTTTACCCGAAATATCATATATAGCTAACTTAACATTGCCTGATCTTGCCAGATCAAACCTGATCTTTGTATTTGGATTGAACGGATTAGGATAGTTCTGGTACAGGAAGAACTTCTCCGGAATTGTTGTGCCGTTATGGTTGATAGCTACGGCGCCAACGTTCACAGTAAGTGTCCTGACATGTACAGGTGTTCCGTTGGGTCCGTTACCCTGCACCCTTACAGTATATAATCCTGCAGGCACACCGCCGGATGTTTTAACTCTGAGCCTTAAAGAGTCAGGGAAAGTTGTTAACCTGTCCTGTGCTGCAGGTGTTGTCCTGTTCAGGAATGATAAAGTTAATGTTCCTGCTCCCGGAGGATTAGTTACAGTTGCTGAAAAGAGTGCGGTATCACTGTATAATTTTACACCCGGTATACTGACGTAAGCAAAGCCGCTGTCATTGGTTCCGTTTGTTATGTTAACTGCCGGAGATGTTTTCATTGCAAAATCAGGGAAGTATGCACCCATATTCTGGTAGTTACATCCTCTTGGATCATACCATACTGCGTATCCAACTTTTGGATTTGACATCATTGCGTCATAATCACCCCGGTAGCAGTTCTGATTAGCGCCGCATGCAGGACAAGGATATGTCCATGATGCATTTGAAATTCTCTGGTTAGGAGCAAATGAAGTTCCGCCTGTAGTTGAATAAGTAGCCCAAACACCGGTAGTAAATGATGCAGGATTTTCTCTGTCATCATACCACTTGATGTATAGTTTTCCTGATGTTTGTTCACACCATATCATTGGGAACCATGAATCGTTGTTCTGCGGATTTGCATCATCATTTACTCTCACGTAAGCTGACCATGTTGCGCCCATATCTGTCGAATACTGTAATTTAATATCTGGTTTATTACCGTTTCCTGCGGGTTCGTTCGATGAGTAAACCAAATATAATCTGCCTCTGTAAGGACCATTGGAGTTATCCATTGCGATCATAGGATAAGTTCTGTGTCTGGCGTTGTTAACAGTCATTCTGCCAACTGAATTGTATGTTCCGCTGTAGCCTGCCACAGTCAAACTGGAAACCAGCGTGAATGAACCTGAAGCGCCGCCGTTTGTTGAGCGGTGAAAATTGTATGTAGGTGATGTTACTGCACCGCTTGATCTTACAACTATTACGCATCCTCCATTGGTTGTTCCGTTGGGGCCCACTGCGATCATAACCCCCGGCATTGTCTGTGAACCAAGGGAACTTTCTGTGGTTGTCCAGGTTGCGCCTAAATCTGTGCTTCTTGCAAAAGGAAGTGTTGAACCCGATCCTGTAATAGAAGCATACAGGTAGTTAGCAAACGGACCTGTTCCGGTCAATTCTGCGCCAATTGTATTTCTGTCAACACCACTGACTGATAGCACCGGCGATGTCCATGTATTTCCATTGTTCGTTGAACGGTATATGTATTGACCGTTTACACCTGAACCGTAAATTAAAGTTCCGTTTTTCAAGTATGCCGACCATGGGTCGCAGCATGTACCACTTGGGTAACTGGGATTGAACAATGTCCAGTTCAATCCACCATTTGAAGTATTATAGGCGTCCTGTGGTGCTGAACCACCATTAACACCAAAAAACATCTGAAGCGGATTGTTTGGATTAACTGAACCATATTGCTCTGCACCGGATATGCCTGCATCATAATTATCATAACCTAAAGCGTCAGTTATTACATCCATTTCACCATCGTGCTGCATTGCATGATAATGCAACATTGCTTCCCTGGTTGGTTTATCTATCAAAGGATTATTATCGTCTTCAAAATTGTAACCGTTATAGCTTTGTGCCTGGAAAAGCAGGACACCTGCTGTTACTACGAAGCATAACAGCAGAATTTTAGAAAAATTTTTCATCTGTGATTGGTTAGTTTATTAGAAAATGTTAATTGATTCCCGAAATATAAATGCATTTCTCTATATATGCAATAGTTAAGCAAGGCAGAACAACTAACGTAATTACGTTAGGCTGTCCTAAAAAGAAAAAAGAGGGGATGTACCCCTCTTTTTGAAATGCTTCTCTTATTATCTTGTGATCTATTAGATCAACGGGATTATTTTATCATCAACATTTTCTTCGTTGAAATTGTCTTTCCATCAGCTGAAAGCGAATAGAAATATGTACCACTGGAAAGGTTAGAACCGTTGAAATCAATCCTGTATTTGCCAGGTTTCATTGTTTGAGCTACGGGTATGGCAATTTCATTGCCAAGGATATCAAATATTCTGATCTTAATTTCAGATGTTCTTGCCACCGAAAAATCTATCTGTGTTACTGGGTTAAACGGATTAGGGAAATTCTGCGAAATAGAAAACTCCTGCGCTATTGTGCTTAAATTTATGATTCCTATTGGATTATATATTCTTACAGGTTTGTTTAAGCTCCAGTTCCATTTATCTCCTTCGCTGTTAAGGCTGTCATTCGTGCTGTTTGATGTTGCGTACAAAGTATCATATCCCGTTACCGATGAAGCCGTGTAACGGACTATCCACGAAACTGTATCATTGCTGAAAGGTTTTGGATGTGTATGCGTAAGCTCACCTTCCTGCTTTCTTACCATGGTATCATTTGGTACCCGGCTTAGCGTAAGTGTATCCGCTCCGCCATCCCTGAAATTGGCAAGATTAAATCCGCCTGATATTGCAGGGCCGCCCGTAGTTTTTATCCTGTAAAAAGCTGTTGTGCCGGCCGGAACGCTGTCCGGGCCTATTATCTGAACATTTACAGTTGATGTTGCCGTATCGCCATGGCATACGCAGCCAAGGGGCGGAAGTGTTTTACGGGTTGTACCTACATACCCGGTTGGGAAAAATACAAAAGAATATAAAATTATGCCCACTGAGAAGAGGGCAAAAGATGAAATAAAAATTTTTCTGGAGTTCATTGCTGTATTAAATGTATTATTGCAAATTTACTTAAATATTGAGAAATAATAAACCCCGTTCAATTTGTTTAAACGGGGTTTGAAATCTAAAATGCTCTTTTTGCTTATTTTACAAGAATCATTTTCTTTGTATCAATTTTCTGGCCGTCAACTGAAAGTGAATAGAAATAAATTCCGGTTGCCAGATTTGACGCGTTGAAATCAGCTGAGTA
>JBHEKV010000021.1:0-23914 GCA_041859235.1 Ignavibacteria bacterium
GTTCGGGACTAGGAGGCCGGAGGTTCGAATCCTCTCACCCCGACAATGAATTATTGCACATACATAATTCAGTCGGAATCGACCGATAAACTTTATATCGGTCAAACAAATAACATTCACAACCGCCTGCTGCAGCACAACTCTGATGTATCATTAAGCACAAAGAATAGGGGACCATGGAAAATTCTTTTCGTAAAAGAATTTGAATCCAGAACTGAAGCTATCTTACTGGAGAGAAAACTCAAATCGTTCAGGAATAAGGTGAGAATATTACGCTGGATTGAGTTAAACAAACGGTAGAGCGTCCCGACACTTCGTGTCGGGAAAGCTGTGATGAAAAGCGGGCTCACCCCGACCTAATATTGTTCAGTTCGGAAATCATTGCTTCTGGGACAATTTACAACGAAAGATACCCGATTTGAATGTAACCATAGTATGGTGCAGCTCAATAAAAAAAGCTTTGTCCATAAGACAAAGCTTTTATTGTGAAAAAAAGCATGTTAAAACACTCTTACCCGAAAACCATTCCGATGACGATAATTGCAAGCATTAAAAATATTGTTGTACCAATATATATATTACTGCTCTTTTTAACCAATGTCATTTGGTGATCTGTCTGCTGCCTGTTGATTTGTTCTGTGTTCATTTCCTGAAATCTCCCTGGATGTTTTTATGTTTTTATTTTCTTTCACAAACAAATTACAATTCATGTCCTATAAGGACAATCACCTTAACCCGTTATATTCTTTTTATCTGCTTTAATTGAACTATGATAGGGCGTTTGTTTTTCTTCTGGTTTTATGAATTCTGCTGCCCTGTTTCAGACAGCAGAATTCATTTTTGCCGGATACATGCTTTCACAATTTCTCAGCCGAAGATCATGCCGATAATTATGATCACAAGAAAAATTGTCAATGTTCCGGCGATGAAGACATTGCTTCTTTTTTTGAATGCTGTGATGTCAGTGTTCATAATTTCACCTCTATGGAAGTAAAGGTTGTCAAGTTTTATTTCAAATACAATACTAAAATAACGCGAAAGTTAACGGATGTAAATAACGATACGGGTTATACTTTTTTATGTCATACTAAACTGCGGAGTTAACAGTTCTGCCGATACCGGAGAGATACTCATCATCAAAAATTATGATAATTCACCTCCGCCAAATGAGAAAGGAGAACAAATTGTTCTCCTTTGTTCAATAGTTTTCCGGGAATACTATTTTATATCAACTATTTTCTTTATCTCAGAAAAGGCCTCATCAAGCAGCCTTTTTTGAGTTTGGTTGAAAATAGAGTGTGATCCCGGCGCCGGGGCAGGACTTTCATCCCTGCTTACGCCATAAAGAACCATTTTGCTGCCCAGTTCTCTCAGGTCGCGTTTAAGCCTGTATGACATAAAGATCAATGCACCCATATTGTGCGGTTCTTCCTGAGCCCATAAAACTTCTGTGGCATTCTCATAAGTTTTTAGTACTGCTTTAATTTCTTCAGATGGATACGGGTAGTATCTTTCTATTCTGATAATTGCTGTATTCAAAAAATTATTATCTTTTCTGTGTTTTGCCAGGTCATAATAGAATTTTCCGCTGGTTAGGATAATTCTTTTTACTTCTGATTTGTTAGTGATAAACTCATCGTCTATTACAAGCTGGTACTTGCCCCCTGCAAAAGCGCTCTTCGGAGATCTTGCCTCCGGCAGACGCAGGAGACTTTTGGGCGTCATTACAATTAACGGTCTGCGGTTATTGTATTTACCCTGTGATCTCAGAAGGTAATAATATTGTGCCGGAGTTGATGGATTACAAATTGTCATGTTATCATCTGCGCAAAGAGTCAAAAATCTTTCAAGCCTTGCACTGGAGTGTTCCGGTCCCTGGCCTTCCTGGCCATGAGGCAGCAGAAGTACCATGTTGCTGGGCAAATTCCATTTATCCTGTGAAGCAGCAATGAAGTTATCAATTATCACCTGTCCAGCATTTGCAAAATCACCAAACTGCGCTTCCCACAAAACAAGTGAAAGAGGGTCAGCGGTACTGTAACCGAATTCAAATCCTAAAACCGCAGCTTCGGATAGAAGGCTGTCCAGAGGCTCAATCTGAGCAAGCTCCGGGGCTATATTGTTATGCGGAATGATCTCTTTTTCAGATTCCATATCGGTCAGCACTATGTGCCTTTGCGAAAATGTTCCTCTTGCACTATCCTGTCCGCTCAGCCTTACCGGAATACCTTCCATAAGCAGTGTACCGAAAGCCAAAGCTTCGGCAAATGACCAGTCCACAAGCACATCACCGGTCAGAAATTCCCGCCGCGTTTCTATGAATTTCTTCAGCTTGGGGTGAAGATGAAAATCTTCCGGAAGAGTGGTTATAATATCAACTACCTTATTAAGCTCATCCATCGTGATCCTGGGAAGCTGACCGGACCTCAAAACTTTTACCTGTTCATCGGTGAGCCTTATCGGAGTATCTGATCTGAACACCATCTCTCGCTCATGAGCCTCTGCGTAACCTTTATCCATTATCTCATAGATATTTTCTTCCATACTTTTAATATCATCAGCAGTTACTATCTTTTCGTTAAGAAGCCTGTTCTGGTAGATATTCTTCACCGTCGGGTGATTCCTGATAGCTTTGTAAAGTACCGGCTGAGTAAAAGCGGGTTCATCTGACTCATTGTGTCCTAATCTTCTGAAACTGTATACATCAATAACTACATCTTTGTGGAACATCATTCTGTAATCATATGCAAGCTTTGTAACCAGCATTGTAGCCTCTGGGTCATCACCATTTACGTGAAAAATAGGAGCCTGCACCATTTTAGCGACATCAGATGCGTAAACAGTTGAACGGGCGTCAACCGGGGCAGTTGTAAATCCTATCTGGTTATTGATGATTACATGGATCGTACCTCCGGTACTGTAACCTCTCAGCTGTGATAAATTCAGCGTTTCAGCAACAATTCCTTCGCCGGCAATCGCCGCGTCCCCGTGTATCAAAACAGATATGTATTTGTCCCTTTCTGTGTCGTTCATCATGGTCTGCTTTGCGCGTACTATACCTTCAACCACGGGGTTAACAAACTCCAGGTGACTTGGGTTAGAAGCAACAGACACATTTATATCATCACCATAAATTGTTTCATATACACCTGATGCGCCAAGATGATACTTAACATCCCCGGACCCTTCTACGGAATCTGCGTCTGTTATATCTTCAAACTCAGAAAATATCTCCTTCAGATTCTTACCGATAATATTGGCAAGCACGTTTAGCCTTCCACGGTGAGCCATTCCAAGTACTAATTCATCAACCTTATCGGCTGCTGCAAGTCCTAACAGGTAATCAAGTACGGGAATTATTGTTTCAGAGCCTTCAAGAGAAAAACGCTTGTGGCCAATATATTTTTTATCTACAAATTTCTCAAAATTTTCGGCCTGTATTAGCTTGTAGAGTATGTGTTTCTTTTCATCATTTGTGAATGAAGGCTGATTCTTGATCGGCTCCATCCTGTCCTGCAGCCATATTCTTTCCTGCGGGTCCTGTATATGCATATACTCCACGCCTATGTTTTCACAATAGGTCTTTTGCACTATATCAAGTATATCACGCAATGTTGCTGTTCTTAAACCTGCGAGCCTTGGAGTAATGAACTGCCGGTCATAATCCCAAACAGTAAAGCCGTAAGTATTGGGGTCCAGTTCAGGGTGGTATTTGGCCATAGGTTTTAACGGGTCAAGGTTTGCAAGCAGGTGCCCGCGAACCCTGTACATATTTATCAGCTGAATAGCTTTTGCCTGCTTTTCGATCTCTTCAAGGTTATCTATCCCGTCAAAATTCTCAGGGTTGTTATCAAGTTTCCATACAACGGGCTTCACCGGCATTCTAAGATCGCTGAAGATATTTTCATAGAATGATTCTTCGCCTATAAGAAGTTTATGCATTTTCTGAAGGAACATACCGGATTCTGCACCCTGAATTATTCTGTGGTCATAAGTACTTGTTATGTTCATGACCTTGCTTATGCCAAGCATTGTAATTATATCTTTTGTTACAGCCTGGTATTCAGCAGGGTAATCCAATGCGCCTGTTGCTATTATTGCACCCTGTCCCACCATCAGTCTGGGCTGTGATGCAACCGTACCAATAGTGCCCGGGTTTGTCAAAGTTATTGTTGTTCCCTGGAAATCAGAGATCTCTATCTTGCCGCTTCTGGAACGGTTAATAATATCATTATAAGAATCAAAAAACTGGCGAAAGTTCATTTTATCCGCACCTTTAATGTTCGGAACTATCAATGATCTTGAACCGTCTTTCTTTTCCAGATCTACTGCAAGGCCCAGATTCACATTATTCTTCTTTATAATGTGAGGATTACCTTCTATAACAGTGTATGCATTGTTTAGAGCGGGTATAGAAGCGATTGCTTTAATTATAGCCCAGCCGATTATATGTGTAAATGATATTTTCCCGCTGTTTGTCTTCTTAAGGTAATTATTGATTATAAGTCTGTTCTCTTCAAGTACTTTAACGGGAATGGCGCGGAATGAAGTAGCAATCGGTATCGAAAGACTGGAAGTCATGTTCTCAATTATTCTTTCGCCTACTCCTTTTATCTGTATAGCTTCTTCGCCTTCCTGAGGTACGGGCATATTTGCGGGCAATATCACACCGCTTACCGTTGTGTTTTGAGCTGACTTGTTTGTGAATTCTGTATGGGGTTCGCCGTTGGATATTCCTTTCTGAACAGAAATCTTTCCATTGGAAGCAATGTTCAAACCTGAAAACAAATTCTGCCAATCTTCACCAACTGAATTTGGGTTGTTTAAATAGTTTTCCAGTAACTCCATGACAAACCATGTGTTTACGCCGAATTCAGCCAGTTTTTCACGCTGCTCTTGTGATAAATCTTCTAATTTCATCTTGTTTTAATTATAATAACTGCAAATTTAATTAAAATTAAAACCAAGTTCACTTCATTATTTATAACCCGAAATGGACATGAAAATTCAGTGATCTACGGGAAATTTTCAGTCTGGTTGTGGTAACTACGAAATAATTACTTCAGGTGTCAATTAAGTGGTACCTTTATCTGTACCATTGTTCCCCTATTTTCTTCGCCCTTAATAACCCAAATGCCGCCAAGTATGAGAACTCTTTCTTTCATACCAAGGATCCCCAGTGAGGTGCCCTTTTCAATTTCTGCTGGCGTGATCCCTCTGCCGTTATCCCTGATAGTAAGTATCATCCATCCGTTTACTACGGACAATTCAATGAAGACTTCCGTCGCTCCGGAGTGTCTTGCGGTATTTGTCAGCGTTTCCTGGAATATCCTGAAAACTGAAATGGATCTTTCAGGATTTAGAATAATTTCATCTTCACAAAGTTTGGTGCTGCACTTTATACCCATTCGCTTTTCAAATTCACCTGAATGCCATTCAATAGCTTCTGTCAGTCCCAGCTTATCAAGTATATCAGGTCTCAATTCCGTGGCAATTTTCCTGACCTTGTTTATAATATCATCAATGTACAGCGTGATCCTCTTAAGTTCTTTTGTTATTTCATCAAGTTTCTTAGCCGATTTTACATCTTCATGTTTTGCCGCATTTTTCCCCAGCATGGTAAGATCCATTTTCAGAACTGTGAGATCCTGTCCCAGCTGGTCATGTATTTCCCTGGAAATATAGAGCCTCTCTTCTTCTCTTACTTTCTGCTGATAATTTGAAAGGGCACGCAGCTTTTGGGTAGTTTCTTCCAGTTTCTGCTCATAATTTTTTCTTTCTGTTATATCTGTAAGTATTGCCTCGATAGAAACGGCTTCATTATTCTGGTTCTTAAGAATCACGCTTCTTTGGTTTATCCATATTTTTTTGCCGTTTTTGTGGATTATCATATATTCAAAGGGTATCGGAGTGTTTGCATCCTCTATCAGCTTCAATGTAAAAAGGTACTGCTCTTTCCACTCAGGATCAACTATACTTTCTAGAAGCCCGGGCTTTTCATAAAACTCCTTTGGTGTATAGCCTGTAAGCTTAAGAGTAGAGATGTTCACATAATTATAAACTCTGGTCTTCAGGTCCTGGCTGAATATCATATCCGGGGCATTTTCAGAAAGCCGGAAATATTTTTCTTCCGCGTCTTTCAGTTTCAATTCCACATCGCGCCTGTACATCGCGGAATTTATCGCCGTACCAAGATCCCTGTCATCAAGAGGTTTGGTTATATAACCGTAGGGATTGGTGCCTTTTGTTTTTTCGATGGTATCTTCATCCTGATGCGCCGTAATATAAACTATAGGTATACTGAACCGGTCATTGATTATTTTGGCTGCCTCAATACCGTCCATTTCTCCTTTTAAGGTTATATCCATCAGTACCATATCAGGCTTTTCCTGCTCTGCCGCTGTCAACGCGTCTTCACCCCTGGCAACACTTCCCACTGATTCATGCCCGATTCGTTTCAGGGTTGATTCAATATCCTTTGCGATGATCTTCTCATCTTCTACAACTAAAACCCTGGCTTTTTTAAATATTAAGTTCATAATGTTGATCTTTAGATTATTTACTGATCTGCATTCTGGTCAAAAAATGATATTGTGATCTTTGTTCCGTTGTTTGATTCCGCAGAAATTTCACCCTCAAGCTGCTCTGTTAGTGTTTTAACAAGCTCCATACCAAGAGTTGTATTGTTCTCAAAACTGATAACATCCGCGCCTTTTCCGTCATCCTGAATAACCAGCGTATACTTGCCTGTAACTTCCCGGGATAATTTTACCGTCAATGTTCCAATGCTGTAATCCGGGAAGGCATGCTTAATAGAGTTCGTTACAAGTTCATTCACTATCAGTCCGCATGGAAGGGCAGTATCTATCCCGAAGTAAATATCTTCAACTTCGACTTTTAATGCTACTCTTGAAAAACTTATATCGTAAGCAAAGAAAAGATAGTTACAGAGATCTTCAAGATACTCCCTGAAATCGATCCGCGAAAGGTCCTTTGTCCTATACAGCTGCTGATGGATGAGCGCCATTGATTTTACTCTCTGTTCGCTCATTTTCAAATAACCAATGGCGGCTTTATCAGAAATACTGTCAGACTGAAGTCTCAGCAGGCTTGATACTATCTGTAAATTGTTTTTCACCCTGTGGTGAATTTCTTTCAGGATCAGTTCTTTTTCGTTTAGCGACTTCAGAAGCTCATTGTTTATCCTTTTAATATCTGTAATATCCTGCAAAGTACCCTGCAAAGCCGTTATGTTACCATCCTTATCAAGTACAGGCTCACCTACAATTTTTACATTCCTTATCTCACCATCGGGGGTAATTATTCTATCCTCATTTTCATAGGAAGATTTGTTTTCAATGGCGTATCTGATCTTTGCCATTGTACTTTCTTTATCTTCCGGGTGGATATGAGACATTCCTTCATCAAAATAGAAAAATTCCGGCTCATTTTTAAGCCCCAGTATTCTGTACAATTCGCTGGAGTTGTAAAGTTTATTTTCTTTAACATCGTACATCCAGCTTCCTAAACGGGCTATTCTTTGGGCATTTTCAAGATGTCTCCTGATCTGCTTAAGCTCATCTTCCTTTTTGATCCTCTCGGATATCTCTTTCTGTGCCCTGTTGTATAATTCGGCATTTGCCGCAGCAACAGAAAGATGAACTGAAATTGATTCCAGTATCTTCAGATCGTACTCCGAATATGCATTCTTCCTGAAGCTGAAAACTGATATTACGCCTATGACGTTTTTTCCGATCTTCATCGGTATATACATGGCAGAGTTAACAACAGGGTCGCCGGGGTCAATTTCACCTTTCGATTCCTTGTAACTTATAACTTTTCCATTCTCATCTATATAGTATTTATCATCACGGTTCTCTATCACTTCACTGAAATTGTTAACGATCATTGATGTGCCGCTTATAATGGCTTCTGCCTGTGTTCCTTTGTAATTTTTCCCGATCTGCAATGGCGGAAAGTTTTTGGGGTCATGTTTGGAATTTTCAACCCATGCCGCTTTACAAATGATCTTTTCTGACTGCCTGTTGTATTCTGATATGATCATTGATTCGCAGTCTATCACTTCGGTAACCTTCCGGTACAGAATATCATAAATTTCCTGCAGGTCAAGCGTACTCAGAAGCTCTCTGCCGGCGCTGTAAAGAAGGGTAATCTCTTTGTTCCTTAATGCAAGTTCTTCCCTGGCTTTTTGCTTCTCGGCAATTTCCGTTTGTGCCTGCCTGTACAAAGAAGCGTTAAAAGTCGCAGCGGAGATAGGACTTGCAAGTGATTCAAGCAGTTTAAGGTTTGATAAATTGTAGGCTTTCGGGGTGTAACTTAAAAGCTGAATGACCCCAATAGTTTTTCCTTCGTGTTTCATGGGTACAACTATTGCTGATCTGTACTTAGGTTTGCTTTCTTTTATGAGCTTATCGTTGGTATATCTTAAAGCAGTAACGGTTTTTTTATAATATTCCGCATAGTTTTCTATTAAAATGGAATTTCCCGTTCTTATGACTTCGCTCTGAATGCCGCGTCCTTCAGGAGCCAGCGGGATGAGCGGGAAAATATTAATATCCGGCTTAACTCCATCTGCCCATACAGATAGAATTTTTATGTCCTTTGATGAATCATTGTATGCTGAAATGATCATCGAATCACATGGGATTTTTGCTGATATTATCTTGTAAGTGTTATCGTATATGCTTTCAATATCAAGCGAGCCTGAAAGTACCTGCTGTGCGTCGTAGAGGATCTGAAGTTCTTCGGTTTTTGCCTGCAGCTCTTTTTCTGCCAGCTGCTTTTCATGAAGTTCATTCTGCAGTTTACTGTGCAGCTGCGCGTTGATAATTGAAACCGCAATATGAGAAGCAAGTGACTCCAGCACCTTAAGAGCATTTTCAGTAAAACCGTTTATACTGTAGTTCAGCAGCTGAAGTGTCCCGATCGCTTCTTTTTCATATATGAGCGGAATGATCATTGCTGCTTCAGCTATATCAAAGGAATTGTCATCCTGGTCAGAGATTGTACCATCATCTTTTACATAGAATCGGGCGCCGTTTCTCCTGATGTATTCTCTGTAGTTTTCAATTATTCTGGTTTTGTTTGATATAAGCACACTGCTTTGCAGTCCTTTTCCGGTGCGGTCAAATTTTATCGGGGGCAGAACTTTTGTATCCATCTCTTTGCCGTTTGTGAAAAGCCCGGTCAAAACTATGTTCTCTTTCTTTTCGTCCAGTACGGAAATTCCGATATCGCATTCAGGAAACGAACTGCTTATTACTCTGAATATTTTCCTGTTAAGCTCCTCGGCGGTTAATGCCCCTGTTATATCCTTGGAAATTTCATATATATTCGAAATTTCTAAGGAGGTTTTGAGCAATTCTGTTTCAGTTTCTTTTCTGACCCTGATCTCTTTTTGTGCCTGCTGGTAAAGAACAGCATTGGATGTTGAAACCGCGATCTGCGCGGCCAGCGATTCAATAATTTTTACATCACTTTCCGTATAAGCGTTTTCTTTAAGGCTCTTAACCTGCAGAACGCCAATAACCCTGTTTTTCAGCTTCAGCGGCGCTATAATAGCCGACCTTTCGGATAGATTCTTTTTGTTTGGTTCATCATTCACAGAACCATCAGGTTTATAATAAAACTTCACCTTTGAACGCAGCACTTCTTTCTGGAAATCAAGCAGCAATTCCGGTTTACCGCTTTTTATTACCCTGCTTTGTATACCCTTTCCTGAAAAATTTGCGGGGACATCCGGAAAATCTGATACATCAATTCTCTTTCTGCCTATCCATGCCGCCTTGCAGGATATCCTGTTGCTACTGCTGTCATATCCTGATATTACCATAGAGTCACACGGCATTATTTTCCTGATTATGTTGTAAATGCTGTTGTACATCTTATCAGGGTTAAGGGTTTTTGAAAGCTCCCTGCCGGCACGGTACAGCTCGCTTATTTCGCTGTTGCGCTTTATCAAGGCTGCTTCAGATCTTAATCTTTCGGTTATATCATTAGCAAGTATTAATACCGCGTCATGACCTTCAAAATTCAATGGTGTTCTTGTGATCTCTACATCTATCAGTTCACCGGATTTCTTTCTGTGTTTCCAGATTCCCGCGAAGAAGGACCTCTTCTGTTTTTTTTCCTTAATGATCCCTTCGCGGTATTTGAGATATTTTTCCTGCTCTCTTTTGGGGCGGAAATCAGTAAGTTTCAGATCTAAGAATTCGGATTCTGAATAACCGTAATGCTTTATTGCAGCGTCATTTACTGCCAGAATCTTCATGCTCTCAAAATCAAAGATCCACATTGGAAGCGGATTACTATAGAACAGTACCTTGTACTGTTCTTCACTGTGAATTAAGTTAAGTTCAGCCAGTTTCTGTCCCGTAATATCCAAATGCATAACAACTACACCTGAGTTGTTTTTGCTGAGTATTGGACTAACAGTAAGGCGAAACCACCTTTTTTCATTTGGTGAGTGACATGGGTACTCTTGGTTAAATACCCGTAACTTTCCTGATAGAACTTCCCTGATTCCTTTTACTGATTCTTGGGCGTATTTGCGGTCAATTCCCGTTACTTTACTGCATATTTTCAGGTAATTCATCCCAATGCAATCTGAGCTGCATAATAACCCGTTATTAATTCCGAATTCGCGCCAGGCCTTATTGACTGCTATAATGTTACCATTGTTATCCAGCAAGGCAATATTGGCAGGAATTGAATCCTGTATGGCGGTTAACTGAGATAGATACTTCTGCTGAAGTTCATAGGAGGCAAGTAGCTCGTCCTGAGCGTGCTTTTTAGGTGTTATATCGGAGATATTTCCAATGATCATATCCGGATTTCCATCATGATCATATATTACAGTATGGTTATCTGCCAGCCATTTGTATTTATCTTTAGCAATTGAAAACCGGTACTCTATGTAAAGATCCTTTTTCCTCTTTCCTTTGGTAGTCTTAATCTTGTTAAAATGATACTGAAGTTTTGATCTGTCAGGTTTCTTGACCAGCGGGGTTATTACGCTGTTCTTTCTTTTCCTGAAAATTTCCTGTGGAATGCCTAAGAGAGTTTTTACTGAAGGACTTATATAGCTGTACTTGTTTTCCTTAAAACTGTATTCGTAAATTACATTTTGTGTATTGTTAAGTACTATACTGTACTTATGCTCACTATCGGCAAGCCTTTTTTCATATGCTGCCCTTTCAGTGTTATCAATAATATAGCCAAGCAAATAATCTTTTTCTGAAAGTGTAATTTTTTCTGTAGTAATTATAACATTTCTTATCTTACCTGAATAAGTACCAACATTAAAATTAAACGTATTAAATTGTTTTTTCTTATATTCATCTAATATTTTTGATGTTTGCCTGTTTTTAAGTACAAACCCGGCTTCTTTAGCTGTTTTGCTGATAACTTGTGATTTTGTACATTCAAACAGTTTAAGGAATTTATTGTTCACTTCAACGTATCTGTTAGTTTTCAGATCAATAAGAGCCTTGGCAACCGGACTGGAATAGAACGCGGTAAAGAAAGCTTTATACTTCCTTTTTTCCGAAGTTATGGAAACTCTGCTGTGTAACCCTTTTCCATCAATGCTCTTTTTTGTCATGAAGAAACTATAAGTGAATGATAGTTGAGAACTGAATAATGTTATGAAAATGTCATGAAATTACTGATTATCTATATGATAATATAGCTGTTTGAAAGCGATTTTCATATAATTAAAATAACTACAAACTAACCTGCTTATTTTATTGATAGTTAGTAGTTTAATGATTAATTTGCACTATGGAAAATATTATAATCGGTGCTGATCACAGGGGTTTTAACCTTAAGGAAAAACTCAAAGTTCTGCTTTCAAAAAAGTACAATGTAATTGATGTTGGCACTAATTCCGAGGCTCCTGCTGATTATCCTGATATTGCCGAAGCATTGGCTAAGGCTATACAGGGCGGGACGGGCAGTAAAGGCATAATAATCTGCGGAAGCGGTGTGGGTGCCTGCGTTGCCGCCAATAAATTCAGGGGGATCCGCGCGGGGATTTGCCATGATGCGTTTTCAGCGCATCAGGGTGTTGAAGATGACGATATGAATGTCATTTGCCTTGGCGGAGGAATTGTTGGAGAGTCACTTGCTGTAGAAGTTATCAATACCTTTCTCAGCGCAAAATTCAAGCCTGAAGAAAGATATGTAAGAAGACTTGAGAAAGTGAAGAAGATAGAAGACTCGCAGAAGAACTAAAGGCAGCTGTTAGACTGCTGGAATTTAAACTCGCATTTCACATTCATAGCTCTTTCAAGTATCTCAAGGTATGCCCGTTTGGATATTTCCACAGCTCCGAATTTTTCGAAGTGAGAGGTCATCATTTGTATATCAAATAAGATATACTTATTACTCTTAAGCAGCTCATATAATTTTACTACACATACTTTTGAAGCGTTATTTCTTTTGTAGAACATAGATTCACCAAAAAACGCGCCCTTGTATGCTACTCCGTATAACCCTCCTGCCAGTTCACCGTTTTGCCATGCCTCAACTGAGTGCGCATAGCCTCTATGGTACAACTCTGTATATGCTGTCATAATAAGGCTGTTTATCCAGGTGCTCTCCCTTTTGGAGCATTCATAGATTACCTTTTCAAATGCGGTATTGATCCTTATCTCAAAAGTATTTTTACTCATAACCTGCTTTAATGACCGCGAAACATTGAGCCTGCTTGAAGGCAGTTCAACCGGTACTATTGCACGCGGCGATGCTTCGAACCATGCAATGGTGCGTTCATCTTCTCCCATGGGGAATATACCCATTGCATACCCGTTTATTACTTGGTGCCAGTGCAATGTATCATATCTGTTCTTAACTGAACGCAAAGGTATTAAGCGTTTACTTCAATTGATGTGCGCAGAGCAATTTCTTCGAGGACTGACTGTACCAAGAGGCACTTCTCCAGTTCACCCGATATAACCACGGCTCTGCCTTTGTTGTGTGCTTCAAGTGTTATTGACTCAGCTTTATCATAACCGTAACCTGTTGCAAGCATCAGCTGGTTAATTACTTCATCAAAATCATGATGCGCGTCGTTGAAAAGGATCAGTGTAAAACCCTGTGTTGTTGTATCAATATCTGTTGGAGACGTTATTTCTTCTGTCTGCTGCATAATGTATTAAAATGCAAAATTCCTTTCAAATATTGTATCCATTACTTAAGAATTCCATTCTTCGTTCTCATAGTCATATGACGATGCGGAACCGCCGCGGGTTGCCTTATTGTATAGCATTGCACCAACCATATCTTTATATGTTACTCCCTCGTCAAGTTCATCTTTGGCTATTTTAGAATTGTTATGCAGCCCGTCAAGCATGAATTCCATAAGTGAAGCCAGCTCATATTCATTTTCAACTGTTTTTATGTATTTTTTGACAGTTTTTTCCAGTCCTTCAACTCTTTTCAAAGTATCAAAATATTCTTCAAATTTCATATCATCGTTCAGTTCAATGTAATTTCCCGCTTCAAACCATTTAACAATTTCATTATACGGATCGGAAATCACCGTCTGTTCTTTATGCTCCTGCTGCCTTCTTTTTTTCTGAAGCGGGTCAGGAAAGTATTTCCTGAAGACTTCACGTACACTTCTGCCCAGCAGTGCTTTGCTCACTTTCACGGGACCTTCCTGTTCTCCTTCAAATACAAGCTCTATCTTGCCTGTCATTCCCGGCAGCACTGCGCCAAGATCGGTAATCCGCGGGAAAATGATCTTCTCATCATTTATTATAGATCTTCTTTCTGCATTGCTCACCAGGTTTTCCATGGCGGAAATCGTCATCCTTGCGCTTACACCTGATTTTTGCTCTACAAACTCACTCCTTCTTGCCTCGTGCGCCGCCGATTCTATTATCTCTTTCATGTAATAGGGGATAATGACCTCTTTATCATGATGCCTCTTTATCCAGCTCTGTGATTCCGTTATCCTTATCCCGTCTTCAACGCTCCTGGGATAGTGTGTAATTATCTGCGAGTCGATCCTGTCCTTAAGCGGAGTTATTATATTGCCGCGGTTCGTGTAATCTTCCGGGTTTGCGGTATATACTATAAATACATCCAGCGGGAACCGTATATTAAAACCGCGTATCTGGATATCACGCTCCTGCATAATATTAAGCAAGCCAACCTGTATTCTCGGCTGCAGGTCAGGCAGCTCGTTTATTGCGAAGATGCCTCTGTTTGTTCTGGGCACTATCCCGAAATGTATAGCTCCTTCATGAGAATAATGCAGCCGCTGCGTAGCAGCTTTTATGGGATCGATATCTCCTATCAGATCAGCAATCGTAACATCCGGTGTTGCCAGTTTTTCCCCGAAACGGCGCTCTCTGCCGATCCACTCTATTTCAGTCTTATCACCGTTCTTTTCAACAGTATCCACCGCGAATTTGGAAATAGGGTAGTACGGATTATCATTTATTTCGGATCCTTTGATAATTGGCGTGTATTCATCAAGAAGGTTAACCAGCATTCTTGCCATTTTAGTTTTAGCCTGTCCCCTTAACCCAAGGAATATAATATCATGCTTTGCAAGTATCGCATTTATGATCTGGGGCACAACTGTCTTTTCGTAGCCAATTATTCCGGGAAAAATCTCTTCTTTGTTCTTCAGTTTTGCCGCAAGGTTTTTTCTTATTTCATCTTTAACACTGAGTACTTTCCAGTCTGCCTCTTTAAGTTCACGAAGTGTTTTTGGAAGTTCATCAAACTTCATCATTTATTGTATCTTTCCTTAATAAATTTTTCAAAAATTAGCTAAATTATATATGTAAATCAATTTCAATAAATTTAACAGATTTTGCCCGGTAGAAATTTCAATATTTCCGAAAACAAAAAAGGGAAGATTTGATCCTTCCCTTTTTTAGTCTTATAAAATAAAAACCGGGCTTATTTATAATAATAAATATATGAATTCAGGTTCTCTATTTCCTGTTTCTTTTCTTCAGCGTCTTCAGCCATCAGGTCACGCATTGATACTACCCCGATAAGCTTCTCACCGTCTCTCACGGGCATATGCCTTATTCCTTCCTGCTTCATTATGTTCATACAGTCGTTGTATGAATCATGGGCTTCCATCAAGATCACTCCCCGGGTCATTACATCATCAATTTTCGTGCTTTCCATATCAAGCCGCTTCGCGGCGCACCTTACCATCAGGTCCCTCTCAGAAAAAATACCCTTAAGCTTTCCTCCGTCATCAAGAACAGGAACTGCGCCAATGTTATTTTTTGCCATTTCGCCAACAACTTCATAAACTGTCATACCTGTATTTACATAGAACATATCCTTTTGTGAGCAGATATCTCGAAGTGACTTCATATGTTACTCCTTTCTGGCCGTTTAGTTGATATAGACCTGAAAAAAAGTTTAACTTACCTGATTTGGATTGCACTAAAGATAACAATTATTGTGGCGTAATGCAACTTTAAATATTTAACATTAAGCAGGTGTTAAGGTTCTGTATATTAAAAAACGGCTGTTTTTTCTTTATTTCTTTTAAATGAAGGGAGTAGTGAGGCAGTTATAAAATGATTTTATCAATCCTCCAGTTCTTCACAGTAGTAATTCATCCCTGCCAGCGTTCTTTCAATAGAACGCGGTGATATCCCTGCAGCTTCAATTCTCAGAATATTCTCATTGTCTTCAAGGTCAAAGCTCCACCGGTAGATTCCTTTCATTGAGTTTAAATGCGGTGCGATATTAGCAATATGTTCCGTACTTTCAACACCTGTTCTGAATACCATAATTTCCATTTTTACTTTCTTCTGATTACTTTTTTTCTTCTTTAGGCTCCGCCTTGGCAGCATTTCCTTCGCAATTGTCATCGGTAAAAGTGAATACAAACCTGCTGTTGCATTTGCTTCTGAACTTCTCTTTTTCTTCCGGAGACATAGCCTCATATTTAGCCCGAAGCTTTTTCTTCCACATTTCATCAGGGTAGCTGTGGTGCCTTCTGCCTAATCCTCTGCCCATAGAACCGAAGAGTATCTTTGCCAAAAGGAGAAGTCCGGCAGATTGCCAGTAATTGAGCGATGGCCCGTTAAAAATTGATGGTATAAGAGCATTCCATAAAAGCATAACAACTACACTGGTAATTGCCAGTATAAGTATCATTTTAAGTAAAAACAGGGGACCCCTGATAAATTTTCTGTGTTTCATAATGTTACCTGTATAATATTCTTTTAAAATTTTTTATCTTAAGCCTGTGATGTGATCTCATCATACAGCTCCTTTAATTCTTCGCGCAGGTAAATCTCTGCATATCGCTTTCTTGAAAGCAGTGTGTTTATTCCAACCCCGGTAATCTCCGAAATTTCCCTGAAACTTTTTCCTTCGAACTCATGCATGATAAACACTTCACGCTGTTTTTCCGGCAGGTTGTTCAGCAGCTCTTCCAGCATGGGCCAGAATTCCTGCCTGTGATACTCAACGTCCTGGTTCTGGGTGTCATTGAATGAGAGGTCTTCAAGCCGGAAAGAATTATTCGTCTCATCATCAAACACAGATTCGTTAAGCTTATCAAGCGATACAGGTTTAATTTTTCTGTACCAGTCTATGATCTTATTTGATGCTGCTTTAAACAGCCAGGAAGCGGTCTTTTCTATCGGGTCTTCACGCATGGTCTTTGTGAACTGATAGAAAACATCCTGCAGAATATCTTCCGCGTCAGACTCCACAGCAACCCTGCGCCTTATGAACCCAAGCAGCCTCGGGCTTTCTTTTTCTATTACTTCCTTTAAACGGGAGTTCTGTTGTTCGAGCTTTTCTTTCAAGTTAAGATCTTTACCTGTCTCCCGTGAAACTGCAATTTCCATTTAGCGCTTCTGATTTTAAAATAAACATCCCTGCTTTATGTTTGTACAGACGGTTATTGATTGATTATATTTTATAATATAGATTTTTTAAAGTCACCGAAAAATTCAATATTTTATTGAATAATTATTTCCTTTTTAATGATAGAGAACTGCAATTAAATTTGTATCAATCAAAAAAATACTGTTTTTGCAGGAAAACTCACAATATTACCGGTTTCAATCCCCGCAAATGGAACCCGCCCCGAAGGAGATCAGGAAAAAGAAATTTGGCGTCTGGTTGTACATTCTGATGTTCGCGGCAACCTGTATTACTGCCGTTATGGGGGGAGTGTACTGGATGGGACGAGATCCGTACGATTTCAGTAATTTTCATTTGGGTATAACCTACGCCTCTCTGGTAATATTATTTTTAACCTTTCATGAATTCGGCCATTACTTTGCTGCTAAATACCATAAGATAGATACAACTCTTCCCCTCTATATACCTATGCCGATGCCTGATCTTCTGAACCCTTTTGGAACAATGGGCGCGGTAATAAGAATAAGAGATCCGATCAGAACACGGAAAGCGCTTTTTGATATTGGTATCGCCGGGCCCATTGCGGGTTTTGTTATTGCGGTATCATCACTGGTGTACGGATTAATGACACTTCCTTCAATTGATTATCTGTATTCGATCCATCCCGAGTATGTTTCCGGCGGACTGCCGCCATTAAACGGAATCACATTTGCCAATACTCTGTTGTATTCTTTTTTAACAAAAATACTGCCACTGCCGCAAAATGCGTTTCTTCCTCCAATGAATGAAATATACCATTACCCGTTCCTTTGTGCAGGCTGGTTTGGATTATTTGTAACATCACTTAACTTAATGCCAATTGGACAGCTTGATGGAGGTCATATTACTTATGCGCTGCTTGGAAATAAACATAAAATTGTAGCGAGATTTTTCTTCGGAGTTCTTATATTGATGTCAGCTGTGGGCGGCCTGAACGAACTTGGCTGGACAAACCTGTACGATTACGGCTCACTGATGTGGGTAGTTTGGGTTGTGCTGCTTATATTCCTCATTAAGATAGATCATCCCCCGTTTTATGACCCGTCTCCGCTTGGGACCGGCAGAAAGCTGCTTGGAGTTTTTGCGTTCGTAATGTTCATTTGCTCCTTCACTCCATCACCTATTAATGTATTCTGATCAATACCGGAACGGAAAGTAAGCTGCTGCCCGCTAAGGGGCCTCTATGATCTTCATGTTCTCAGAGTTGAGGAACCAGCCGAAAGTTCCTTTGCCGGATGCAGGGTCATATTTTATTTTGCATACGCTGGCGTTCTTGAAGTTGAGCTGAAGGTCTTTTACCGGGTTATCTTTGATAAGATTAAGAGAAAATGAGTTTACATCGGGCGCATGGCCGAATACCGCTATACTGTTATGGTGTGAGTGCCTGTTTATCAGTTGTGCGAACCGGCTGAATGTATTTCCGCCTATCAGCTCTATTGCAGTCTTTATCTCATCATCATATTTAAGCACTGAGGCAAACACTTCCGCGGTTTGCACTGCGCGTACCAGCGGACTTGAGAGAATTCCGTCAAAACGGATCTTCATATCCTTCAGTCTTTGAGCCACTATCCGGCAATGGTTCCTGCCGTGGATCGTCAAATACCTGTAACTTTCCTCAACAATTTCATTGTCAAGATCTGCCGCTACTCCGTGTCTTATAATATATATATCCAATTACAGTATTTTTCCTTCCGCGAACATATAATTCTCAGCGGATGTTATTTCAAAATCTTTTATGATGTTCTCAAGCGAATCACTGTGTTTTGCTCGTACTTTAATATAATTATCAGTAAAGCCGTAAATGTAACCATCAGGTTTTGCGGTCTCGAAAAGCACCTTATGCTTTAACCCTGAATTCTTTCTGTAAAACGATAGCCGCTTTTTGTTTGAAAGCTCGCGCAATATTTTGCTTCTTTCTTTTCTGGCACTCATATCAACTCTTCCGGGAAGAGTAACCGCGTATGTATTTTTGCGCTCTGAATAAGTAAATACGTGAAGGTAACTTACTTTCAGATCTTCCAGGAAACTCAGAGTATTTTCGAACCTCTGGTCAGTTTCCCCCGGAAAGCCGATTATAACATCCACGCCGATCCCAAGTCCGGGAACATTGCTGTTCAGTTTTTCTATCAGATCTGCGTATTGATCTTTGTTATACCTTCTTCTCATAAGTTTCAGTGTCTCCGCATCGCCGCTTTGCAGCGGAATATGAAAATGACTGCAGAACTTATCTGAAGAGCCTGCAAGTTGGATGATATCATCGGTCAAAAGGTTTGGTTCTATTGAGCTTATTCTTATTCTTGCTATATCAAGCTTGTTTAACTCACAGAGCACATCTATCAGTTTATTTGTTTTCGGGGTACCGTTCTGATATGTGTAATCGCCTGTGTTAACTCCTGTAAGCACTATTTCTTTGTAACCCAGATCGATCAGTTTTTTTGCGTTTTCAATTACTGTGTTCATTCCAAGGCTTCTGGACTTTCCGCGCGCCAGCGGTATAGTGCAGAAAGAACAATTATAATCGCAGCCGTCCTGGATTTTCAGGAAAGCCCGCGTTCTTGACTCAACATCGCTGGAATAAGCGTAATCAAGGTTTGTGATCTCGTTGGTTGGTGAAGTAAATACACATGAAAGATCCTTCTTTTCAAAACCGTTCACATAATCGAACAGTTTGAATTTTTCATTTGCGCCAAGAACAAGATCCACTCCGTGTATCTCAGCTATCTCATTTGGCTGCAACTGAGCGTAACATCCGGTTACAATAATATATGTATCCGGATTTCTGTTCAGGACACTTCTTATTATTTGCCTGCACTCTTTATCTGCATTATCAGTTACGCTGCAGGTATTCAGCACAAAAATATCGGATTTTTCGCCATAATCCTTCAATTCAAATCCATTACTGTTGAATTTGCCCGCCAGTGTCGATGTTTCTGAGTAGTTAAGTTTACAACCCAGAGTATGTAATGATACAGATTTACCCATTATACAAAGTTACTAACAAATTGGTACATATTTAATGGAAAAATCCGCTGCAAAAGTTCCTTTTTAGCCTCATTTTTATATCAGTAGGGCAAAAAACGGCATCTTTCAGATCAGTTTCCCCAATACCCATTTGTGCAGATCAAAATACTCAAACGCATTTCTTTCATATTTGTCACGCTTTAACCCCGCCAGTCCGGTTTCCAGTTTCCTGAAATTAAATATCAGGTCATCTTCTGTCATAACTTTTTGCAGCTTCAGAATAAAATCAATTATCAATTGTTCTGTTTTGAACAGCTTTTCATGTTTGCGTAAATACCGGTAAGTTCTTACAAGCAGGTATTTCACAAGTTCCGTATTCTTCAGCTCGTAATGAATAACCAGATTCAAGAGCATGCAGTATGTTTCATAATCGGCTCTTTTTGATAGAAGTGGATGCTGCAGCAGCCTGTTGCAGGAATCAAGTGCTTTGAAGAAGTTCTTTTCTTCAACTCTGCATACCAGGATGTAATAGAGTACAGATAGTTCAGTATCTATTTGCAGTTTATCTTTGTAAACTCTCAGAATGTTTTCAAGTACAGGGATTAGTTTTGATGCTTTTTTGATCTCACCCTTTTTCAGAAGTATTCTGAAATTCAGGTATTTTTCGTAGACTTCAAAATCTTCTGTATTGTGTTTCTCCTTAGCCAGCATATTCCTTATTTCTTCAAGATACCCCGAAGCCTCATCGGTTCTGTTCATGTTTATGCAGCACTCCGAAAGTGAATAAAGTATATCAGATGGGTAATGCAGAAGGTAATCTCTGAATGGATAAGGGTTCTTTGCTACTACTTTGTACCTGTTAAGGAGCGCTTCATACTTTGCTTCGCTTTCCGCTTTGATCCCGGAAGAGATCTCCTTAACTCTGTAATATGCCTCAAGAGCGCGTTCACTCCCGGGTTTTACGGTTGAGCTCATTATTCCCTCCGTAGAGATTTGCTCCAGGGCGGCAGTATGTCCGGAATCCCTTGTAAGTCCGTAGTATCTGTAATTGTTCAATAGAGTGCCGGCAAGTCGGCTGTATTCAAAAACTTCCGTTATTTTTCCGGTGGCAGCATTCACTTCCTGCATAATTTCTCTGGATTTTTGTTTGTGTATGATCTCTTTCGGTATTATTATCTTTTCTAAATCCAGTATCTGCAGCAGGTAACCGAATTTTTCGTGTTTATATGCAAACTGTTTTGCACGGGCAATTGCCCTGAAGTATTTTTTGTAAAGCGCTTTACTGAAAAGGATCCTGCACTCCGCTATCATTGCGTGCATTTGTCCTTCTACCGTGGCAGAAAATCCATAATCTGTTAAAGAACTTATCAAAAGGTCATAGAGATTCTTTTTGTTGAAGGCGTAGTTTTTGATAAACCTTTCATTCCTGTAACGGGACTTAAATTCTTTTTCATCGTAATACTCCTGTTTTTCGAGAGCTTTAAAGAGCTGTACATACAGCTTGCTGCCGCTTTGAAGGCTTGAGCCCAGCATAAAGTATCTTTTTTCGTTTTTCGTCATCGAGCTTATCAGCTCGAACAGGTCGTTTGATTGCCTCATAGAGTTCAAATAAAATAATTGTAAAATGTGTATTACACGCAAATTATCAATAAATATTCACAATTCAAGTGTAAATGGGAATCTATTATATATGCTCTTTTCGGTTTTGTGTGTTATACGCTCTATGCATATATTTAAGCAATTCAAAATAATAAACCAATTCAATTTTATGAAAATGTCTTTTAATATAACCTCATTTAGATCTGTTCTTCTTTTCGTTACTCTTTTATGCATTTGTTTTGCAGGCAAATCAACATTATCACAAACTTTTACGAAGATAACATCAGGCTCATTTGTCAATGACGGAGGCGCCTCCCGAAGCGTGAATTTTGTGGATTATGATAACGACGGCGATCTTGACCTGTACGTAAGCAACGGAAAAAGATTCGGACAGCGAAGCTTCCTGTATCAGAATAACGGCGGAAACTTCACAAGAGTTTTTAACACCGGACCTGTCAATGACAGCCTTCCATTCGACGGTTCAAGCTGGGCTGATTTCAATAACGACGGACTGCTGGACTTCTGCACGGTTACCTGGTATGATTCCGTAAGTGTACTCTACAAAAATGATGGCGGAGGTAACTTCACGTTCCTTGGCAGCTCTCCGGTTGTTACCAACCGCGGATTTTCTGAAACATGCAGCTGGGGAGATTACGATAGTGACGGCCTGATAGATCTTATCGTTACCAACAGCAGGTCAAGCAACTCTCGCAACAGGCTTTATAAAAATACGGGCAGCGGAAATTTTGTGAGTGTTGATTCAGGAGCAATTTACAGCAGCACCGGGCTTCTTTCCAGGGGTGCAAACTGGGTTGATATTGATAACGACCGTGATATTGATCTATTCATAGCCAATGAATCAGGCGCAGTTGATTATATGTACAAAAATAACGGCGGCGGATATTTTACTTCTGTTACCGGTATTGCGCCAACAACAAGCGGCGGAATTTCGTGGAGCTCAAGCTGGGGTGATTATGATAATGATGGTGATCTTGATTTGTATGTAACCAATTCTGAAAATCAGAAAAATTTTCTCTTCCGTAATGACGGCAATTTTACCTTTACAAGGATCCTGAATGACCCAATAGTTGATGAAAGCGGTTATTTCGCCTGCTCCGGCTGGGGTGATTATGATAATGACGGCGATCTTGATATGTATGTCACACAGGCCTACGGTCCCCCAAATGTTCCATTGGTAAATCATTTATATAAAAACCTGCTGGTTGAAACAGGCAACCCTGCATTTGAAAAAATTACTGATGGCGAAATTGTGAATGATCTGGGTTATTCCTACGGGTTTGCATGGGCCGACTGGGATGCAGACGGCGACCTTGATCTGTTTACAGCGAATACCTATGGAGAAAATCAGAATAATTATGCCTACTTGAATAATGGTAATTCAAATAAATGGATAATCATAAAATTATCAGGCGCCAATGCAACTAATATCTCTCCCATTTCGTCTAAAGTTAAAGTAAGGGCAATACTGAACGGAAACCCCGTATGGCTGATAAGAACTGTTGACGGGCAATCCGGTTATTGCGGACAGAACATGGACCTGCACTTTGGTCTTGGCAATACAGCTGTTATAGACAGTATAATTGTTGAATGGTCTTCCGGCAGCACTGAAGTATACACGGGTATACAGGTTAATCAGATCATTCGCATTGTTCAGGGTTCAGGTATCATTGGAATTGAAAATAACGGAACTGAGCTGCCTGAGGGATTTAATCTCGAACAAAATTATCCTAATCCCTTCAATCCTTCCACAAATATCAGATTTTCCGTCCCTAATGTGCTGAGTAACAGAGATATAAGCTTGAAAATATATAACATCCTTGGAACTGAAGTAGCTTTGCTTGCTTCCGGAAAATATCCGGCTGGCAATCATGAAGTTAACTGGAATGCTTCAAATAATCCAAGCGGCATATATTTTTATAAATTGTTAAGTGAAAAGTTATCAATAACTAAGAAGATGGTGCTTCTGAAATGACAAAAAAAGTGCTAAAATTGAGCAAAATTACAACTAAACCTTCTGAATAATTAAATCATCAAAAATATACATAAGCAGTTATATTGTTTATTATATAAAAAAGTATATCTTTGTAATAGTGCTTGTTCAAATTGATACGTTTTGATTAATCATTGTAATCTGATCATAAACTGAAAACTGCGGTCACTCCGGCACAAAGCACGTGTCAAAGCAGAATGGAAGCTGAAAAACGTATCATTAATTTAAGTTGTTGAATAACTAAACCTTTTTTGAAACAGAAGCATCAAAAGGGAAATTCAGACTTGTTAGGTAAAAGTTTCAAACCAAACAGACTCAGAATTTCTCCTTCTGGAAAAGAATGAAAGAGCAGTGCGATTGGGCGACGCTTGTTTTGAGGGCTCAAGCGTGAAGGCGGCTTAGTTAAAAGTAGGCTGC
>JBHEKV010000173.1:0-3787 GCA_041859235.1 Ignavibacteria bacterium
TATAGCAGATTATATCAATTTTAAAAAGGCTCCCGCGGAAATTGAAGAGAAGGAAAAAAAGGCCAAAGAAACGCTCACCGTTACCGGCGGTTATAATTTCATTTTTCTTGCTGTGATTATTGCGTCGGTGTTTATTACCGAACCTCTTTTTTTGAGAGAAGGAATAATGCTGCTGACGGCGTTTATTTCTTACAAGGTCACAAATAAAGATATTCACAAAAGGAATCATTTCAATTTTCACCCTATAAAAGAAGTTGCGTGGCTGTTTATAGGTATTTTTATTACTATGACCCCTGCGCTGGAGCTGTTAAGGGTTCACTCAACAGAGCTCGGAGTATCCACGCCAACACAATATTACTGGTTTACCGGAGCACTTTCGGGGTTTCTTGATAATGCCCCAACGTATTTAACTTTTCTTACCGCCGCCATGGGTATATACGGACTTGATATCAACAACGTGCAGAATGTACTTTCTTTTATTGCCGAACACGAGAGCCATGTTGTAGCAATTTCTATTTCAGCGGTCTTTTTCGGGGCTATGACGTACATCGGGAACGGTCCGAATTTTATGGTAAAATCGATCGCCGATAACCAGAATGTAGAAACACCTTCATTCTTTAGTTATATGTACAAATTCTCGATACCGGTTTTGATACCTTTATACTTATTGATATGGTGGCTTTTTATAGCTTAAGTCTTAAGTAATTGCCCTTGAACACACTTTTTTTTAATTCTATATTTGCATATGCAGTCACAAAAAAAATGTAAATGCGGAAATTCTATTGGTGACCCTATGATAATCCCAAAAACAAGGTACAATAAAAAAGGATATTTTTGGCTTTCAATGGGTTACAGCGCCAAGCCAATTGAAGTGATCTTCCAGTGTCAGAATTGCGGAGAAATTCTGAATTCATCAACCGATGAAGAGACTATAGAAAAATACAGGTATAATTCAGATATATCTCAATAAGCATGAAATGATCCAATTTAAATATAAATTTCATTAACCATTTCACAAATGAAAACAATTACCTTCTTAGCCCTCGTATTACTGCTTAGTTTAATAATCACAGATTCAGGTTTATCACAAACATCCGCCCAGGAACGCCTGAAGTATCCGCTTGCGCTTGATATGCCCGGCACGGTCAATAAAATTCCCGGACCTGTAAATACCATGCCGAACCCGCTTGAGTTCTTCAATATTAATATTTCCCAGAATTCAGCGCCGCAGAATGAACCTTCTGTTAAGATAAGCCGGAAAGATACCAATAAAGTTGTTGCCGCATGG
Organism: Ignavibacteria bacterium; assembly: GCA_041859235.1. Lineage (GTDB taxonomy): Bacteria > Bacteroidota > Ignavibacteria > Tepidaquicellales > OLB5 > OLB5. Next base: position 1,289 of record JBHEKV010000173.1, read on the forward strand.
CGTGATTTCAGGTTTGGCATTGATCCAAACGCGAACAGGCGTGTTGGTTACAGTTATTCAACCAATGGGGGATTAACATGGTCAGTTTCAAGAATACTTGATTCAACACTCTTGCCTGGCGGCTTAACACGCAACAGTGATCCCGTTGTTGCGGTTGATACAGCCGGAAACTTTTATATTGCTGTGATCGCTATACAGGGTCTTTCAGGAGGGAATTTAACATTAGCCGTTTATAAATCAACAAACGGCGGGCAGACTTTCCCGCAGGCATTCATCTGTTCGCAAACAGGAACTGAAGATAAAGAATGGTTGACTACAGATCTCAGCAGTACGAGTCCTTTTTTAAATAGTCTATATATAAGCTGGACAAGTTTTTCCCTGGGTGGTATAAAGCTTACCAAATCTACAAATGCGGGGGTAAACTGGTCAACACCTTCAAGCGTAAGTGATGTCACAGGCGGTGTGCAGGGTTCAGATATATGCATTAGCAAAGACGGACAGGTTAATGTTGTGTGGCTTGGATTCAGCTCTCTGGGCGAGGTGACTTATGACCGCTCAACAAATGGCGGTACAAATTTTGGCACAGATCAGATCATCGCTTCAGGGGAATTTCCCTCTGGATTGCCGAATGATGTGAATACATTTCCCACTATTGCAACTGATAACAGTTCAGGTCCAAGGAGCGGCTGGATATATGTTGCCTTTGCTGATAACCGCAACGGAGATTGTGATGTTTTCCTGACAAAAAGTACGAACAACGGTGTAAACTGGTCAGCTCCGCTCAGGATCAATAATGATCCTGTTGCAAATGGCAAGATACAATACTGGCCGACAATTGCTGTAAATGACGCGGGAAATATTGCCGTACTGTTTATGGATACACGTAACACAATAGATAATACTACAATTGAAGCCTATGTAGCCCGGTCTTACGATGGCGGAGTAACATTCACAAATGAACTGCTGAGCACTGAACCATCACCGACACTTATTCCCGGCAGTAACGTAAGATTCGGCGATTATATTGATCTTGATTATGCCGGTAAACGCCTTGTTCCGGTGTGGACAGATGAACGGGCGGGCGGGTTTAACCAGGAAATATTTACATCAGAAATTGACGAGCTGCTGCCTGTTAGCGGAAACAGCGGAAATACACCGAAAGAATTCACACTTGATCAGAACTATCCCAATCCGTTCAATCCTAATACCAGGATATCTTTCACTTTGCCAAAGGCAGGCGAGCTGAAGCTTGAAATTTACTCTGCTTTAGGTACATTGATAAAAACAATAGCCAGCGGCAGTTTCCCAGCAGGGAAACATATGCTCAACTTTAATGCAGGTTCGCTTTCAAGCGGAGTGTATTTCTATAAGTTAACCGCCGGTGATTTTTCAGAAACCAAATCTATGATATTGATCAAATAGGAAAAATATGTTTAAAGATTATAAGTATACATGTGTTGATAGATTCTTAAAATACGTTCAGGTCGATACGCAGTCTGACCCGAATTCTGAAACTTATCCTTCTACGGAAAAACAGAAGGAACTTGGCAGAATACTGGTTGCTGAACTGCTTGAAATGGGCATTAAAGATGCCCATATGGATGAGTTTGGGTATGTATTTGGAACTATTGAAAGCAATACGGATAAGAAAGTGCCGGTGATTTGTTTCTGTTCACATATGGATACGTCACCTGATTCGAGTGGTGAGGATGTAAAACCGATTCTGCACAAAAATTACCAGGGGGGCAATATAACGCTCCCCGGTGATAAAACACAGGTATTAACACCTGAAGTGCACGCTGAATTGAAGAATCAGATAAGGAATGATATTATTACAAGTGATGGGACTACTCTTTTGGGGGCTGATAATAAGGCGGGAGTTGCTGAAATTATGGACGCTGCAAACTACCTGTTAACCCACCCTGAAGTGAAACATGGCAAAATTAGGATTTTATTTACTCCCGATGAAGAGGTTGGCAGGGGAGTGGAAAAGCTTGATATGTCAAAACTCGGCGCAGAATACGGCTACACCGTGGATGGCGATAAAGCCGGCTGTGTTGAAGATGAGACGTTTTCGGCAGATTCTGTTACCATTAAGATTAATGGTGTTATCACTCACCCCGGCTCAGCCTTCGGCAAGATGGAAAACGCAATTAAAATTGCGGGTGATATCATTGCCGCGCTGCCAAAAGATTCACTTTCACCAGAAACTACTAAAGGACTCGAAGGATTCATTCACCCGGTTTCAGTCAAAGGCGGAGCAGAATTTACAGAGATAAAGTTCATAATACGTGATTTTGTAACAGCTGGTTTAGCTGAAAAAGAGAATACTCTGAAAAACATAACTGATAAGGTGTTATCTGCTTATAAAAATAGTAGTTATGAGTTTATTGTTGAAGAATCTTACCGCAATATGAATGAGGTTCTGAAGACCGTTCCTTTTGTTACAGAGTATGCATTTGAGGCTGTAAAGCGTGCGGGACTTACACCATTCAAAAA
>JBHEKV010000071.1:0-3296 GCA_041859235.1 Ignavibacteria bacterium
ATACTCAAGATAATTTTTGTTGAAGCGTACAGGATACCATCGAGCTCAATGGAAAATACTTTGCTTGTGGGCGATTTCCTGCTTGTGAACAAATTCATTTACGGCGCAACTACGCCAAGGAACATTCCATTTACACATACACGTATCCCCTATTTCAGACTACCTGCACTTAAGGAACCGGATCGGGGTGACGTTGTAGTATTTGATTACCCGGGTAACGCTAATGAGCTTGTTTCCCCGGAAGTTACCAATTACATAAAAAGGCTGATCGGTAAACCGGGTGATACTATTCAGATCGTGAATAAAACGTTATTTGTAAATTCTGCAGTTTTTCCCAATCCGCCGGATGCGAAATTCAGTGAAAATGTTTCGCGTGGTTCGTACACCGATATATTCCCGCGCGGCAGGCAATGGAATGACGATAATTACGGCCCAATTGTTGTACCAAAACAGGGTGATGTGATCACCATCACACCGGATAATATTGAGAACTGGAAAACATTCATTAAGCGCGAAGGACACAGCATAAGGCTGGCCGCAGATAATAAGATATTTATAGATGAGACGGAAAATTCGACTTATAAAGTTGAAAAGAATTACTATTTTATGATGGGTGATAACAGAAATAACAGCTCAGATAGCCGCGTGTGGGGATTTATGCCTGCGGAAAATGTCATCGGCGAAGCTATGATAATATATTGGTCATGGAATCCCGATATTCCGTTTGCCGAGTTCGGCAGGCTGTTTGATTCGATACGCTGGGATAGGATAGCAAAGATAATACATTAAAGTACATTTTGATTCATTAATCCTGAAATAATGAATTCTGAAATAAAGGCTGCAGAAAATTCCGGCAAAGAATCTGAAGTAAAGGTAAAAAAGCGCTCGCCACTTGCAGCAGCTTTTTTTACACTTCTTGTACCGGGATTGGGACATTTTTACTGCGGAGAGGTTAAACGCGGGTTCATATGGTTTTTAATATTTTCCTTTTACACTACAGCTTTTTTTGCTTTCATCAAATTTTTTCCTGTTCTTTCATTTCTTTCTGTTGCAGTTATTGTAGAAATTCCACTGGGACTATACATTTTAATCGAATCTATAATAATTGCAGTAAGAAAAGATAAATATATACTTCAGTCTTTCAATGGGGCAAAGTATTATATAGCAATAATAATAACATCTGTTTACTTCGCCGGGCCAATTGAAGATATTTTTACACCGGGCAGATTCTCAACCCCGACAGAAAGTATGCTAAATACAGTATTGCCGGGCGATAAGTTCTTTGATAATGATCTTTATTATGGAATAAAGAATCCTTTTACAGGAAATTATGCTGTACTATACAATAAACCCATGGCCGGCGATATTGTCAATTTCAGATACCGTGGATTACCTGATCAGTCACCACCAAAGGAAGAAACGTATTATCTGAAAAGGATATTAGCGGCACCAGGTGATTCTTTTGTAATAAAAAGCAGGAATATATATCTAAATAAAGAGCTGTATAAGTTTTATCCTCATTTGAATTTTGATGAAAAGCTGAATCTTAGAGGTGAACTGCCTGATCAATGGATATTCCCCAAGGGTTATAAGTGGAATACTGATAATTACGGTCCCATAATAGTCCCAAAAGCCGGTGATAAAGTTAGTTTTGATACTTCCAGTATTAATATGTGGAAAAGAATAATCAGGGATGAAGGCAGCAAGCTGGAGATAATTAAAGACCGCATATTTATTAATGATATAGAAAAGTACAGTTATACATTTAAAGATAATTATTATTTCATGATTGGCGATAACTGGTATAACTCGCTTGATAGCAGGCATTTTGGTTTCGTAAATGAAAATGATGTAGTTTCAAAATTAACAATGATATATTTTTCATGGGATAGAGATATCCCTTTAAAAGATATCGGTAGAAAATTAAGATCGATACGCTGGGAGCGTATAGGAAAAATGTTAGAATAAAATTTTATGGCAAGTACATTAGGCAAAAAAACACAGAAAAAAAAACAAACAAGCTCAATTGAAGAAAAAGCCAAGAGCTTTGGCTCACTGGTACTGACATTGATAGTGGTATTGTTCATACAATCCTTTTTCATTCAGGGTTACAGCACTCCCACAGGCTCAATGCTTAATACTATATTGATAGGTGATAAAATGTTCTTCAATCAGTTTTTATATGGCGGCTCAACTCCGCGGAATATTCCGTTTACCGAAATCAGGCTCCCCTACTGGCAGCTTCCTGCTATCCGCGACCCGCGCAAGGGTGATATCATAAACTTTGAGTTCCCCGGTAACCGCGAAGAAGTTGATGCTTCTATGAAAGTTCAGTATTTAAAAAGATGCGTTGGTGAGCCCGGTGACATAATTGAGATAAAGGACGCAATACTGTATGTCAACGGCGAGAGGTTTCCTGAAGCGCCTGCCATGCAGTATTCATATAAAGTAAAATTGGATACAACCAAAATGAAATATATCCAGTTCCGGGGTGTAATTCAGACTGCCGAGTTCCAGGAACAATTTGAGATCACAGATTTAAGGCAGGTGAGGGATGAAAAAGATGATTCATTGCGCACTTATACTGTAGTTCCGTTACCTAACTTCAAAGTTGAAGAATTCAGAAAGCTGCCATACGTGAAATCGTGTGAGATATATGTATTGCCAAAATCAAGGCCTGACCCGGATATTTTCCCAAGAGGAAAATTATGGAACAGGGATAATTACGGTCCGTTGCGCGTTCCTGTTAAGGGTGACGTTGTGACTGTTAATAAGTCAAACTATCTTGAGTGGGATACATTTATTAAACGTGAAGGTCATACCATAGAGCTAAGAGGCGGAGACAAAGTCATTATAGACGGCAAGGAAACAAATCAATATACCGTAGAAAATAACTATTACTTTATGATGGGTGATAACCGTCATAATTCATTGGATAGCAGGTTCTGGGGATTTGTTAAACGCGAAGCAATAGTTGGCAAAGCATGGTTCACCTACTTCTCGTGGAATTCCGAAATTCCTTTCGGTGATTTTGGCAAGCTATTGGGATCTATCCGATGGGATAGGATCGGAATGCCAATAAAGTAGTTGACTACCTCACCCCCGGCCCCTCTCCTGCTCCAAAGGAGTCCAGTTGGGAAAAGGAGAGGGAAGCATAATATTTCGAGAACAAGGGGTTGCAACCCCTTGTTCTTTTAAAATTCAATCAATGGCAGGAATTTATCTACATATCCCCTTTTGTGATACCAAATGCATTTACTGCGATTTTTATTCTATTACCAATCACTCCAAAAAAG
>JBHEKV010000221.1:0-7594 GCA_041859235.1 Ignavibacteria bacterium
CCGGTTTCAACCTGTTTTAAGAATTTATCTTTTTCAACAAAATCGGCGAATTCCAATCCATCAAGATTCTGTTTCTTTGTACCGCTGGTATCTTCATCAACGATCAGTATCTCTTCGATACCTGATAAATTAAGTTTCCAGCAGATTGCACTGCCAATAAAACCCGCACCGCCCGTAATTATTTTCATAAATGTATATATAGTTTAGAATACAAATTTAACGTTTGCTTATGTTTAATTCAATTTAATACTTATTTATGCATAATTTTCATTTTTCTATGGATTTTCAGTTAAGAAATGGTTAAATTCAGATATCTCAATTAACTATTTTTCAACGGAGGAACAATGAAAAAAGTATTTCTAATTTTATTTATAGCCCTGTTAGCATCGGGTTCGGTCTATTCTCAAAACTGGTCAGAAGGTTTTGAAGGATTAGATTCACTTTCATTACCAGCAGGCTGGTCAAAATACAATAACGCCAGTTTTCCTATTGATCCAATGACAAACTGGACAGTAAGAGATTCCGGTTCAAGCTTACCCGGCCTGAGCTCATCAACAGCCAAGTCTCATTCAGGTTTAAAATCATGCGGAGTAAGCTGGTGGTCAAGCGTAGATACTACCGGTGCTCCATCAACTACTGCAGATGCCTGGTTGGTTACAAAACGTATTCATGTATGGGGCGCAGGTGCGTTTCTGAGTTATTGGATGACTCTGGGCGGAGGCTCGCTTCCTTATTTGGACAGCGTGCAAATATGGGTCAGCACAACTGATTCCACACCAAGCAGCTTCACCCATTATATAGAAACTATTTCCGACCGCGGACCATACGGAGAATTTAACCAGAATTTTGTTCCGCTGGATGATTATGTCGGCCAGACAATATGGATTGGATTCAGATACAATACGGATTGCACCACTGACGGTTACTTCGCTCAGGTTGATGATTTTGAACTGACAAATCCTGTTATTGGTATAACTCCTATCAGCAATGAAATACCGCGCTCATTTGAGCTGAAACAGAATTATCCGAATCCATTTAACCCGGTTACGAATATTGAGTTCAGTATTGCAAAAACTAACGTAACCAGTTTAACTGTGTTTAATTCGCTGGGTCAATTAGTCGCAACACTTGTTAATCAGGAATTAAAGCCCGGCACATACAAGTATGATTTCAATGCTTCAGGTCTGCCAAGCGGTTCATATTATTACAGGTTAACCGCCGGTGATTTTGTGAAGACGAATAAGATGATCCTAGTAAAATAAGATCAACAAACATTTTTTTCTAAAGGACGCTTTTTGAGCGTCCTTTTTTATGCTTGTAATGGAAATAATTGAACACGGATAACGCGGATGTTACGGATAACCACTGATAAATATCCATGAAAATCAATTTGATCAGTCTCATCAGTGTTGTAAGTGACCTCACTCTTTCGAAGGAGTCCTTTGGACTTATCCCCTCTCCTATAAGGAGAGGGGAAAGTAAACAAAAATGTCGGCATACCACTCCCCTCTCCCTCCGGGAGAGGGGCTGGGGGGTGAGGGTACCAACAGAATCATTTTTTGCATCTGTTATAAGTTTCATCAACGTACTAAATTAAAGTTTATTGAACACGGATAACGCGGATGTTACGGATAACCACTGATAAATATCCGTGAAAATCAGTTTGACCAGTCTCATCCGTGTTCTATTGCTTTTTTGCAGGAATTTCAGGCATCTAACAGATGAAAAGTATGCGTAAATAAACCTCAAAAATGCTTGGTTTTTCAATTGAAACTGACAATCATATTAAATATATTTGTTTTTTATAATATTTTACCAAATACATGAATTATAAGAGGCTGAATTATATATTTGCCGGGATAGTACTGCTTATTTCCGCTATCACCTATCTATACACCATGCAGAAAACGCTTTCCTTCTGGGATTGCGGTGAATTTATCGCATGCGCTTACACGCTATCCGTACCGCACCCTCCGGGCGCGCCGCTATGGATATTGCTTGGCAAACTGGCTACAATGATACCAATAGGCTCTAATCCGGCCCTGCGTATGAATGCGCTGGCGGCAATCAGCTCGGCTTTTACGGCATCATTTCTATACCTGGTAATTGTATCAGTCATAAAAGTATGGAAGAAAGAAATTTCTACCAACTGGGATGCTATAATGATATATTCCGCAGCGGCCATTGGAGCGCTTTCATTCACATTCAGTGACGCGGAGTGGTTCAACGCTATGGAATCAGAAGTATACGCATTAGGCACAATGCTTGTAGGTTTATGTATCTGGCTGTTAATGCACTGGTGGGAAAAAGCCGATGAAAAAGGCAATGAAAGAATTCTGTTATTGGTAGCATTCATAGTAGGTATTTCTCTTGGTATTCATTTGCTTGTTGTTCAGGTAATTTTGGTAGCGGGATTTATATTTTACTTCAGGAAACACAAATACGAAAGAAAAGGATTTTTAATAGCTGTCGCAATTTCAGCCGCGGCATTTATAGCGGTCTACCCTATTACGGTAATATGGTTCCCAACGTGGCTTGGCGGCGATATTAAAGCTTTCAAAATTGAAGATTCAGGCGCGGTAACATTTTTTGCCGCATTGATCGCTCCGGCATTAATTTACGGAATATACTGGGCAGCAAAGAATAAAAAACAGACACACGCTATCGCGTTTTCTGCGGCATTCCTTGTGATACTTGGTTATACAATTTACGCCGGTGTTATTTTAAGGGCGCGGGTTGATAACCTTCCGATTGATGAAAATGACCCGAAGAACCTTCCGTCACTTGTTTCATATCTTAGCCGTGAGCAATATGGCGATGCGCCATTCTGGCCAAGAAGATATTCACAGGAACCCATGCATAAAAGAACATGGGCTATGTACACAAGTGATATGGATTTTATGTGGCGTTACCAGATAAACCAGATGTTCAACCGTTACCTTGGTTGGCAGTACATAGGCAGAGAAAGTTATGACCAGGATGTTGGTATAGGATGGAATGCATCAAGCGGTACAAAAATGATAATTATTATCGGGCTGAGCGCTCTATTGCTTGCCTCGATGTACTTCTATTCATCTCAAAAATATTTATATAGCCTGATAAGTGTAATATTATTGCTGGTGGTGGGGGCAGCGGGATTCTGGTCTACGGCTTTCAAAGCCATACCGTTCCTCATCGGACTCTTCGGGCTGTTTTACCATTTCAGGAAGGACTGGAAGCTTGGGCTTACATTCCTCTGGATGTTCCTGCTGATGGGTGTTTTCACCGCGCTTTTCCAGAGGCAGCAGGACCCGCAGCCAAGAGAGAGGGATTACTTCTACACAGGCGCCTTCTTTGTTTATTCACTGTGGATAGGTATTGGTATAATGGGTATCATTGAGCTTATCAAAGAAAGCCTGCCAAGTATTCAGTTAAACAAGGCGCTCTCTGGCGCGGTACTTGTGTTAACACTTATACTTGTTCCTGGAATGATGCTGAAAACAAATTTCCATTACAACAACAGGAACGAGAACACCGTTCCGTTTGAATATGCATATAACCTGTTACAGGGAATTGATAAAGACGCTATATTATTTACCAACGGTGATAATGATACATTCCCCCTTTGGTACCTGCAGGCAGTTGAAGGCTACAGAACTGACGTTCGTGTAGTGAATTTGAGTCTGCTAAACACGGACTGGTATGCCCTGGAGATGAAGAACTCAGAGCCGTACGGCAGCCTGAAAGTACCTATCAGTCTGAGCGATGATGAACTGAGAAGGATATCTCCAATTCAATGGGGTGATTTCAAGGTTGTAAATGTATCAGTTCCGGTTTCTGCTTATCCTGATTCTTTGAAAGCAAAGAACCAGACGCCTGATAAGCTTTCATGGAGGATGCCTTACACATTCGCATCAGGCAACGTAAAAGCTGTAAAAGTACAGGACCAGCTGATGTTTGATATCATTAAAACGAACAACTGGCAGAGACCAATTTATTTTTCTGCAACAGTTACCGAAGATAATTATATAGGACTGGAAGAATACGCTGTACAGGAAGGTATGGCAAAAAGAGTTGTACCGTTTAAAGCTGATGTGCCTACGCAGTTCAGAGTGAACGTTGATAAAATGTGGAAGAACTTCATGGAAACACCCGCGGGTTATTCAAAAACTCCGCAGGATGGTTACTTCTTCACCAATTTCCAGAATCCTGATATTTTCTTTAACCAGGTTGAAACCAACGCTGTACAGAGTTACCGCACACAATATCTGCAGTTTGCCTATGAATTTGTGAATGCAGGAGATAAAGCAAAGACTAACCAGGTTTTGGACAGAATGGAAGCGCTCTTCCCGAGGAGCATTGTACCGTATGACTACAGAATACTGTACGACGTTTGTATGCAGTACTTAAAAGCCGATAACATAGCGAAGTTCAATGAACTCTCACCTTCGGTTGAAAAAGACGCGCTGGACGCACTGGCTAAGAATCCGAATGATATACAGTCATTCTGGAATCCGTACAAGCTTTTGCTTGATATATACGAAGCCAGAGGAGACAATGCAAAAGCGCTTGAAATACTTTATAAGCTTGATAGAGTTTCACCCAATAACCCCGAAGTAAAAGCTAAGATAGAATCTTTGAAACAAAGACAACAGGGTAAGTAGAATAAAATTTCAGCGGCAGCTTATGAATTATTGTTTTTAGTTCATAGCTGCCGTATTTTTTATAACAGGAATCAGCATTTATTGAGCCAGAAAAAGCAGGTCAAAAAAACACAGGTTAAAACCCCAAAACCTTCCGCTTCAGCGGATATTAAAGTGTTCGGTTTAATCGGACTCGGCATCCTTGCGGTAATTTTATATTATTACTCCAAAACATTTGATTTCATTCAGGATGATTCATTTATTACATACAGGTATGTAAAGAACTTCACTGAAGGACACGGGCTTGTTTTTAATATTGGCGAGCGCGTTGAAGGCTATACATGCTTTTTATGGGTAGTTCTTTTGGCGGGTGTTAAGTCACTGGGATTCAACTTCATTTCAGCTTCACAGGTGCTGGGCATAATTTCATCGATGCTTACCCTTTTGTTCACATATCTGATTTCATCAAAGATCTTCCCCAAGGATAACGGTACTTTTTATAATCTCGTGTTCTCGCTGGGCGCTTGCGTAATGCTTGCCGCAAACGGCTCGTTTGCCTATTGGGCTGTCAGCGGAATGGAAACCGGGCTGTTTGGAGCACTGGTAACACTTGGAATTTACCTTTACCTGCGCGAAATAAAAGATCATTCAGATTCCTTCCCTATTTCATCGGTGGTATTCCTGTTCGCCTCGCTAACCAGACCCGAAGGCAACCTGATATTCGCTGTAACGGTTTTGCATAAAATAATCATTACATTTAAGCAGAATAAAACCGCGGGGATAAATCCTTTAAAAAAATTTACAGATAAAAATAATTTGATTTGGCTTGGATTATATTTTGCTCCTGCTCTCATTTACATGATATGGCGCTATTCATACTACGGTTACCTGCTGCCAAATACATTCTATGCAAAAACAGGTTCCTCACTTGAGTATTTTTCCACCGGGTTTGATTATACATGGACCTTCTTAAAGTCATATGGTTTCTATGGCCTCTTTTTGCTTATCGGACTCTACACACTTACTTCAAAAGAGAGGTTTTACAACTATCTTTATCTGGTAATGATATTTGTTGTCTTCACAATATACGTGATATTCGTTGGCGGCGATGTACTAAGACCTAACCGTTTCTTCGTTCCCGTTATGCCCGTGTTCTTTATTCTTGTACAGGAAGGCCTTGCGATGCTTACCACACTGTTTGATAAAAAACGTGAATTGGCAATGGGAGCCTTTGTAGGGCTGATATTTATTGGCGGTTTTACTTACTATACATACAATAACGAAGCTGAGACCATAAAAGGCTACGCTGATCTTGAAAAGGGACTTGTGGAAAAAATGAAAATTACCGCAGGCTGGTTGAAGAACAAACAGACTCAAAGCGGCAAGCCGCTGACGGTTGCCGCAACCACGATCGGCGCTGTTTCGTATTATTCAGATGTAACATTAATTGATATGCTGGGACTGACTGATAAGGAAGTTGCGCACAATCCGAAACCAATTCCTGAAATATCAAGCAAAGATGTTGGCTGGAGAGAGCGTAATTATAATGTTGAGTACATTATGAGCCGCAAGCCTGACTATATTTATTTTTCAACAGGCATAAAGCCCAGCGCGTATGCTGAGCGCGGTTTATTCACAAGTGATACATTTATGAAATATTATTATCCTTATTATTTCAGCATAAAAGAAGCGGGATTTACAGATATAATGTATAAGCGTAAAACTGATGAAGAAGTATCACAAATTAAACAGGTTCAGTCAAATCCTGAATACAAAAAATCGTTTGTTAATCTTTACAACCAGGCTATGAATACACAAAGGGATAAATCCAAAACCAATGAAGCAATCAGCCTGTACCAGCAGGCGCTTGCAGCGGGACCCGCAGGCTGGGGCACCCCATACCAGATGATTGGAGATATTTACCTGCAGCAGAAAAACACCGAAAAAGCATTTGAGAATTACAAAAAAGCGGTTGAGCTTGATGATTATAATGTAATGGCACACTACTATTTATACCAGATGTACGCAGAAAAAAATGATACAGCAAATGCAATGAATAATTTAGATAAAATAAGAAAATACGCACCGGAGATGCTAAGCAGGTAATATTATGGCACTGTTAAACGATATAAAAATATATTTCAAAATGATGTTCAACTACAGGCCCAAAACATTCTGGAATGAGCTGCTTACTAACTCATTTGACCTGAAAGGTGTGGGTCACTTCAGGATGTCGAATGAAGAAAACCTGAAAATGTATGAAGAAAAAAAGGCTATCTTAGCCGGTGAAATGAAAAAAGCAGGAATTGAGATAACCCCGGATATGGCAATAGTTGAAATAGGGATCGGAGTTGGTTACTGGACTGATTATTTTAATTCACTTGGCGCAAAAAATTACACAGGCAATGATATTGCCGAAATATCAATTATTAACCTGCAGAAAAGATACCCGCAGTATGAATTCCTGCATGGCGATATCAGCGAAATAAGGCTGCCGGAGGATAAATTCGATTTGGGCGTAATGATAGATGTAACACAGCACATTACGGATGATGACCGCTTTGATAAGGCTATGAATAACCTGTGGCGCTCGCTTAAAAGCGGGGCTAAGCTTATTATTACCATGTGGGATCCCGAAAAGAATGTGTATCTCTCCAACAAATTAAGACTAAACAGGATAGAAAAGCCCCGCGGGCTGGATTGGTACCAGAAAATATACGGCAGCGCGGAAGTTCTTAGCAGGGTTGATTTTAATGATAAGTTCCTTGTAATTTTTAATAAACCATAACAGTCTTTAAATTTTATTTAGTTAGGTATGAGAATATTAATAAACGCATTATCAGGTATTGGTGATGCATTAATGTTCTCACCTGCATTAACCCTGATGAAGAGACACTCACCCGAAAGCACAATTGATATTGCCGTAATGTTCAAACCGGTCGAAGACCTGTTCAGGAACAATCCGTACGTCA
>JBHEKV010000226.1:0-3276 GCA_041859235.1 Ignavibacteria bacterium
TCATGTTGTCTATGATCGATATGACCCTGCTGAAGACGGCACTGGCAGAGTTATCTATGTTACCGGCGCATCAGGCGGGTTATGGAAAACTATTGACGGCGGCGATACATGGCTGAACAGATCCGGCGAACCACCAAATGACCTGCCAACCCTCAGCGCTGGCGCTTTTACCATATCTTATGTGAATGGTAATAAGATACTATATTTCGGCAGCGGTCAATGGAACCAATTTTGTGGGCATGAAGCGTTATGGTTCTTCAAATAACCTTGCGGATGATTTCGGGTATTCATATTTTTCGGGTACTAATAAGCTCCAAACAATTGGCGAAGGTTTAACAAGTTATGGCTATACATATGATAACAACGGCAATATGACAAGTGACCAGCTTAACCGCACGGGCAGTATTAAATACGATCACAGAAATCTGATGACTGAAATAAGAGTTATAAAATCAGAAAGTCCAAGTATTTTTGACCCACCCGTAGATGTGCTATATTTGACTCAATATAGATACGACGAAGCTGGAAACAGGGTGAGGAAAACCAGATACAAATATACAGGCAGCACGCCCGACCCGGTTTTTGATCTCTCAGGTGATGCGCCTCCATGGTCACAGCAAAGCGATGAATTCTATGTCCGTGATGTATCAGGTAAGGAAATTGCGATATACTCAGGCAGCTCATTAACACAATGGAATATTTGGGGATTGGATAATGTAGGTAAGATTAATGCTGATACAACACGTAATTATTATTTGAAGGATCATCTTGGAAGTATTCGTGTTGTACTGAATAGCAATAATGCAGTTATAAGCGCGCAGGATTATGACGCTTGGGGATATCCATTGGAAAATCGTACATACAATGCCAGTGCAATGAAGTATGATTTTACGGGTAAAGAAAGAGATGAAGAAACCAGCTATGATTATTTTGGTGCTAGGTATTATGATTCACGTATAGCAAACTGGACAAGTATAGATCCACTTTTTGAAAAACATTTTGATTATTCACCATATAATTATGTATTGAGGAATCCTCAAAAATATATTGATCCTGATGGCAAACAAGTTGATGCTAATGAACAAAGAGCGAATTACTATCTAAACGAAGATGTAAATCTCTATCAAAAGTCTGCTGAATATTTAGATAAAGGGATAAAGATTGGAGGTGATATATTGATTGGCTCTCTTTTAGGTCAAATAGGCGATTACGGTTCAGAAAAAGCATTCAAGAAAGCTGGTTTTAACGGCAAAATTGGAATAGCCGTATTTACGATAATTACAGACATAAAAGAAGTTGAACCAATGACAGATGCTCTTTATATGTTTCAATTAGATAATGCAATAAAAATAAATAAGGAAAATAGAGAAAGAAATGAAAGATATGAAAAAGAATTAAGAAAAAAAGAAGATGGGGTAAGAAAAATGAATGAAAAAATAAATAAAAATTATAAGAATACTAAATCTAAACGAGCCAAATCTATAGAAACTTATTATAAAGGTAGAGAAAAAAATATTCCTAAATAATCATGTACCTTTTAGAAGTATTAATATATAGCTTAATTACTAATTTTTGTAAAAAGGTTCCATTTTATATGGGTAAAATTTTAGTTGATATTTTGCGATTGAAAAAAAAACACCCTGGTATTTCTAAAAAAGACGTTAAATGTGTTGAAAATATTGGGTGTCTGACTTTGGTCGTAATATCAATATTCTTTTTTGTTATCTTATATCTTTTAAGTACATTTAAGTTTACATATGATAAATGAAAAATAGAACATTTATACTCCTTATTGTGACAAGTAATATTTTGTTTAATCTTTTTTATTCGTTGATAGCATTTAAGCTAAATTTAATTAATAATGATAAACATTTTTTAGAATATATTATCAACACAATTGTTACTCATTCATACCTTTATCTAAGTTTATTAGCATATTTGAATGTTTACAATGTTAAAATTGATAATGTATTTGTTTTCAATAAGGGCCTTTCATTTCGAATTCCCATTTTCATTTTGGGTGGGTTCGTTCTTTATCATTTAAGTATATATTTAAGTAATGTACTAACATATTCGTTGCCGGATTTCGGCTATAATATTGAGTTATCAAAAATTCACAAAGACATATCCTTACTTGAATCAATAATTTTTTTATTGGTTATTGTAATAATCTCACCAATTATCGAAGAGTTATTTTTTCGGTTTTTTGTCTATAAAATGTTTAGATTTAATAATGGTGTGTTTAATTCAGTTTTGTTGAATTCAGTTATATTTCTATTATTTCATCCTGTACCACAGTTCATACCTTTTATTATATTGTTGAATATCTATCTTTGTATTATATACGAATTATACAATAGTGTTATATTGACATTTATAATTCACTCCTCAATAAACCTTTTTTCATACTGTTATAATATGTCAATGTAATTTTTCTACTTTAAGCAACAAAGGAGATATAAATATTGAATAAAGTGACCATAATCTTTTGTTTGCAATATCCCGGTCACTTCAATCAACGGTTACGATAAAGACGGGAATTTTGTGGGTATGAAGCGTTACGGTTCTTCAAATAACCTTGCGGATGATTTCGGGTATTCATATTTTTCGGGTACAAATAAGCTCCAAACAATCGGTGAAGGTTTAACAAGTTACGGCTACACATACGATAAAAAACTGCCTTCGCTAAAGCTTCGGCAGTCGTAGCGGGCAATATGACAAGTGACCAGCTTAACCGCACGGGCAGTATTAAGTATGACCACAGGAATCTGATGACCGAAATTCGCGTTATAAAAAGTGAAAGTCCGAGTATTTTTGAGCCTCCGGTTGATGTGCTGTATCTAACGAACTACAGGTATGATGAAGCGGGCAACAGGGTACGTAAATTTCGTTATAAATACACAGGCACAGATCCCGACCCGGTATTTGTAACAGAAGGCAGCAATCCAAGCTGCCTGACTTATACAGCGCAGGCTGGAGAAGTGACTTTGCAGAGTGATGAGTTCTATATCCGTGATGTATGTGGAAAAGAGATAGCATTATATTCAGGTTCAAGTTTGACTCAATGCTCCGAAGGAGTCCCTTCGGGAGAACATTTGGGGTTTGAATAATTAGGAAAGAACTGAAAGCGTGGCGGGAGGGGTCTAAGCCAGGGATTGACCGAGTAAAATCCGCGTATTTCAAACCTGCATAATTATAAAGCATCTCAGGTTTTATTTAATGTGACCCCTCTGGCTCCCCCTTTCAGGGGGAGAACCTGTTCTTAAAATATTCGTA